>NZ_JAVRBR020000097.1:0-90467 GCF_034531165.2 Dendronalium sp. ChiSLP03b
AACCAAAGTGGATGTCTTCGACCATCAGTCGTTCTGAAATCTTCAACTTGCCGCAAATGTTCAATCAGAGAAGCACCCATGATTTTTATCCCCTCAACACTTGCAATTTTACCTGTTGAGCGGGAATGAAACAGCCCTGCTTTGAGATAGAGGGCTGTCTAGTATGGGTGTGAATTTAGATAGCACACCTTACAGTAGCAAGTGATATCCTCACCATCGCACCTAAAATGCAAATATTTGCATAAGTGTCTTGACTCATTGCAGATATGGTTAGCGTTTCTGCTGTTGTGATTCAAATATAAGTCACCCTTGCAGAGTTATTTTGCATATATCTTGTAGAGTCTCAAGCTAGCTAGATTTGCTTGCGGCTTATGCAACTATGGTTGCACAGCAGCTGCTTGCAACAATTTACTGCAAATTAAAAAATTATGTATATTTTTATAAATTAATATCTTCGGTAATATATCTGTATAGAGATAGATTTACAAAATTTTATGATCGTGAAATCGCTAAATATTTTTTGACCATTATTAAATTTTTATACTTAAACACAAACATTATCTTCAGTATTGAGATTTGTTGCTGGACTTTGTAACAAAATCTGTAACAGCAACGTTATTTGAGCTTGCACTCGTTTAGATTGATGAAAAATCTACGGGGAATCCCTGAGTTAAGGGTTAATGCTGCTCAAAGATATACGAGATTATCAAATTCTCTTTCTTAGCTTGTTTCTAGTCTTGGGAATTGGTACAAGGGACTGGACGCTGCGACCGGAGTTAATTGGGGTAGCGATCGCCACTTGTTCAGCCACCCAATGGCTACTGTCATATGTGATTAATAAAGAACAAAAAACAAATGACACAGGGCACATGAAGAATCTTCGCAGTGCCTTGATTACCTCATTGGGACTCAGCTTACTGTTGCGGGCTGACCACTGGACGACAATGGCCTTTGCAGCTACAAGTGCGATCGCTAGCAAATTTCTTTTCCGACTCGGCGATAAGCATTTCTTCAATCCCGCAAATTTTGGTATTATTTCCGCCTTACTTCTCACCCCTGATGCTTGGGTTTCACCAGGACAGTGGGGCGAAGAATGGTGGTACGGGCTGTTATTTGCTGGGACTGGTGGCATGATTTTGCAGCGGATCGGTCGCTGGGATACTACAGCCGCTTTTTTGGGTGCATATTCCTTGCTAGAAGCAATTCGCAATCTCTGGCTGGGTTGGACTTGGGATGTTTACTGGCATCGGTTGATGAGCGGTTCTTTACTGCTGTTTGCCTTATTTATGGTTACCGATCCTCGGTCAATTCCCAACGCTCGAATTGGGCGTGTAATTTGGGCGGTATGCATTGCCATTTTGACTTTCATCCTGCGGAATTACTTCTTTATTTCCACCGCAGTTTTTTGGGCATTGTTCGCCCTTGCACCATTGACCATACTGCTAGATGTTCTCTGGTCAGCCCAGCGATTTTCTTGGGGAGATCGGGAGGATAAGCAAGCAGGGGAGGCAGAGGAGGTAGGGGAGATGAGGGGAATTCTTAATAACTCCTAACTCTTGTACAGACGCGATAAATCGCGTCTCTATTCAGCACTCAAAATTGGAGGTATAAAATGAAGCGTTTTAGAATCATCATTCCATTATTACTGGCATTGGTAGCTGTACTGTGCTTTGCGCCAGCCGCTTGGGCATTCTGCGGATTTTATGTTGCTAAAGCTGATGCCAAACTTTATAACCAAGCTTCTCAGGTGGTAATTGCACGAGATGGCGATCGCACCGTTTTAACAATGGCAAACGATTTTCAAGGAGAAGTCAAAGATTTTGCTATGGTAGTACCTGTGCCAACGGTACTCCAAAAAGAGCAAGTTCGCGTTGCCCAACCCAAAATTATCGAGCGCTTGGATGCTTTTAGCGCGCCGCGATTAGTTGAATATTTTGACCCCGACCCTTGTGCCCCAGAGAGGAGAGATAGGCTATATCAAGAAGCACCTGCGCCAGCAGCAAGCAATGCAGGGGGGAGAACAAGAGGCAGCGATGAAAGTTTGGGTGTTACGGTTGAGGCTCGTTTCAACGTTGGCGAATATGACATTGTGATTCTCAGTGCTAAAGAATCTGGCGGACTGGAAACTTGGCTCAATCGCAATGGCTATAAAATTCCTAGAGGAGCAAAACAGTTACTTAAGCCATATATTCGCTCGGCAATGAAATTCTTTGTTGCCAAAGTCAACCTCGATAAGTTTGAAGAATCTGGCTATCAGTTTCTGCGTCCATTGCAAATTTCCTATCAGTCACCCAAGTTCATGCTACCAATTCGTTTGGGTATGATAAACGCTACAAAAGAGCAGGATTTACTCGTCTACATCTTATCGCCTGAAGGACAAGCAGAAATTACCAACTACCGGACTGTGAAAATCCCATCAGATGCTAACATTCCCGTGTTTGTCAAAGATGAATTTAGCGACTTCTACAAGTCCATGTTCCAAACTTCTTACATTAAAGAAGATCGAAAAGTTGCTTTTTTAGAATATGCATGGGATATGGGTAGTTGCGATCCTTGTTCTGCCGACCCCTTGAGCCAAGAAGAACTGAAACAAGCAGGTGTGTTTTGGCTGGATGATAATTCTGCTAGTGACGCACCAATACCCCCTAGCTTTCGTCGTCGTCCTCCCACCAGTAGTGTCTTTATTACTCGTCTACATATCCGCTACACCCGCGATAAATTTCCTGAAGACCCGATGTTTCATCAAACCTCTAACCAAGAGTCTTTCCAAGGGCGTTATATTTTGCAACATCCTTTTACGGGTGAATTAAACTGTCAGTCAGGTAGAGAATACAAGCGGTCTTTACCCAAGCGTTTTGAACAAGAAGCACAAACTCTAGCCAAGCTAACCAACTGGAATATCCAAAACATTCGCAAAAAAATGCAGTTGAGTGTAGGTAATCTAACTGATTCCTGGTGGGGTAATTTCTTATCCTGGCTGCTGAGGTTTTGAGTAATAATTCCCTGCGTCAGTCTACATCTGTCTACTTTGATGTGACAGAGTAGTAATTTGTCTCGCCAGTTTTTGTCACACAACATGTTTTTTCTCTGCGCCAAGCTTGGGGAGGTAAACCGTGATGTTGGCGAAACTGGCGGGAGAAATGAGACACATCTTGATAACCCAGTTCTTTGGCAATTTGCTCGACTGTCCGATCGTCATTTTGGAGTAAGAAACGCGCCCCCGCCATCCGGCGTTTAACAATCCAACAGTTTACAGTCTCTCCTGTCTGCCTTGCGACTCGGTTCGTTAAGTAAGCAGATGAGTAACCAACTGCTTCGGCTACATCACATAGAGTAATTCCTTGATGATAATGGGCTTCGATGAAGTCGAAAACTTCTTTTAATTGGGGAATGTTGGGAAAGATTGATTTAGGAGGGGTGACTGCTGTCTTAGCTACGGATACTGGTTTTGCAACTTTCTGGAGTTTAGTAGCGCACCAATATTGCAGATTAGCTTGCCTTTGCAACCGACTAGCGATCGCTCTGAGCAATTCATCTAGTGTAGAAGGTTTGGTAATATAATCGTCTGCCCCCATCTCCATAGCTTTGCGAACATCTGCCCTAGTGCTACTGCCAGTCAAAAAAATAAAAGGAATAATCGCTGTTAGAGGATCTTGGCGTAGGGTAGTTAAAACGCTGTAACCATCCATATCGGGCATCGTAATATCGCAAATCACTAAGTCGGGTACATGCTCTTGTACTTGCTGGATACCAACACGACCGTTTGCAGCCCCGACGCTCTCGAAACCTTTAGCCTCAAGACCTTTTAAGTAAAGATTGCGAGTAATATTATCATCTTCGATTACAAGAATTTTTTTTGACGATTTGGACATGATTTTTGATTGCCATAACTTTTGGTAGAATTTGGTTGCTAAACATAGTTACCAAACTTTGTACTGAGCATTAATTTGCTATGAGATGAATTGGCTCTTTCCAAGAGTGATGAATGTTTAGTTTAAAAAACAACTCAACATTCATCACTCGGAATTGCTAGTCTCTTGTGTAACTAGTGGCAGCATTACAGTAAACGTAGTGCCAACACCAACTTCACTTTCCACAGCCACTTGACCGCCATGTAAGTCTACAAGGGTTTTCAGTATTGATAACCCTAATCCAGTACCAGGTATACTATCGATATTACTACCCCGATAAAACGGCTCAAATAGCCGTTGTCGATCTTCTACTGGAATACCAATACCTCGATCCTTGACCTGAAAAATTACTTTCTCCTTTTCGCAGGACAGATTGAAATCCACTACAATCTTTGAGGGTGAATACTTAATTGCATTGTCGAGCAAATTCTTCAAAATAGGCTCTAGGAACTTTTTGTCCATACAAGCTGTTAGGGAGTTAGGTTGACTGACAAAATTGATTAAGTTTTGGTTGATACTCATCTGCATTTGTGCCACTAAATCCTTACAGAATTGAACTAACTCAAGAGGTTTTGGCTCAAGATTTAGTTTTGCTGATTCTGCCTTAGCAAAGAACAGAATATCGTCCAACATTTGGCCAATCTGTTCGATAGCCGCTTGCATATGATCGAGTAATGGTTGTATTTTCTTCGCTGTCCGTTTATCTACTTCTTCCTTAAGTAAGCTACTAGAGAATGAAACAATATTCAGCGGAGTGCGGAATTGATGGCAGACCATCGAAAGAAAACGCGCTCTCAGTTCGCTGAGTTGTTTTGCTTGTTCTAAAGCTTGGTTAAGATCCGATTCTGCATATTTGTAATCAGTGATATCAATGCCTGTAGTCAATTCAACTGGTTTTCCACCAAAATCTAGTACACCCTCAAGCTTTGTCACCGCACAAGCTAGCCAGCGTTCGATGCCGTTTTTTGTGAGGATCTTCATCTCTTGGTATTCAAAGTTAGCTGCTTGGTTTTGGTTGCGTACCTGTCTGCGTTTTTGACTCTTAATCAGTCGTCGAATATCGAAGCCACTCAACAGTTCCTCTTTTGTGTAACCTGTGAGTTTCTCTACTGCTGGATTTATGTAGCAAAGCCGCGTACCTTGAATCAAAAAAGTGTTAGCATCTGTTGTTTCTGCTAAAGTCCGAAATCTAGTTACATTCAGCTGAAGTGCTTCCTCGGTTTGTTTCGATTCAGTAATATCCCAAATACTCCAGACTCTACCAATAATTTGGTCGCCAAGCCAATGAGGTTTAGAGTAATGTGCAAAAACTCTCCCATCCTTCAATTCCAGAATGTCATAGCTTTCAAAATCCGATTGGCTGGAAACTTCCCAAATGAGTCGAAAAAAGGCTTCTGGGTCTTTCAGTTGGTTCTCAAAAAAGGCTTTGCATTGAGGACATTTCTTAGATAGTATTAGAGATTCCGGAATCTGCCACATATCCGTAAATCTCTGATTCAAGCTGAGAATATCTCCTTCAAAGTTAACTGCGACAATACCAATAGCGGTAGATTCGAGAGTGGAGTGAAGCAAAGATAAAGATGTTTCTAGTTCTGCTTCTTTTGTCTTTAGTTTAGAAACTTCCTCTTGCAAATTATCTTTGCTCTGTTTTAAGTCATCAGTCCACTTTTGCATACTCAATTCTACGACTTCATCGCTCTTGTCATAAGCAAAGGCGCAACCAAACTTATTACCTTGATGTTCTACATAAGTTAGAGATATTTCTACTAGAAATATTCGCCCTGCTTTTGTGCGATACCGAGATTTAAACGTAATGAAATCTTGCGCTTTAAGTTCTGACCAATTATGTAGATAAAAGTCTACATCCACGTCAGGCAGTGTCATGGAGAGTAATTCCTCACGGGAATACTCAGTCATTTGGCAAGTGGCATTATTGACGTAGAGAAACTCTCCGTTTTCTCCTAAACAAAAGGCTGCATCTACAGCTTGATTTATGAGAAAATAAGCAAACTTCAACTCTATTTCTGGCTGTAGTGCCCATTTAGAGTTAGAACTAGCTAACTTATAATCGCCAGAATTCATATCTTTAACTACCCCTTTTTGGTATCTCGACACTAGCACTATGAGTCAGCTAATAATTACAAATGCCTAAAATAGGCTGTTAGCGTAGTCGTAAATAAAAGTTTAAAAATAATTTATTAAATAAATTAATATAAAATATATCAGATTGTCAAAGTAAAAAGCAAGTAAAATTACTGCCATGAAAAACAGAAAGTAATTTGTCTTTTGGCCTTTAAATAGATTGCTATAAACACAAAGACTTCACAAAAGTAAAATTTAAGTTTAGTCAGTAGTCATTGAACTCAAAGTTTTAAACTCTGAATATCTGAAAAGATAAAACATCTTATCAAATTCGTGCTAAGCGAGTTCAATCTGATGCGTATCAAGAGCGATCGCTAACTTTGATACATATTTATTTCACGATGCATAGCTTAAAATTGCAAATTTTTGCTCATATACTTAATGTCTTAACTTTTCTTAACTACCTTTTCAGGGATTTAACTACAGAATCCGATGTTCACACATCTGTCAGAAGAAATACGTTTGTATGAAGTATTACTGTGTATATCACTACCTTTGCAGTTAAAAAAACTACAATCTAGTATAAGAATACGTAAATAATACTTATTCATCCCCCAAAAGATATAAAAAGCTTTAAAGGTATAATTTTAATGTATCGATCAACACAACGAAAGCTACAATGACTGCAACATATTTGATTATCAACGGCTTCGTCTTCAGGTTTTCTGTATGAATTGAGTTTTCAACTAAGCTAACTGGCTACTGTAGCCGTGACAACAAAAACAACAAATTGTTCACCCCATCAAAAGATTTTTCATTAGAAATGCGATGACACAGCTTATGCTATTTTGGATTTTTAATTTTCGATTTTAAAATGTGAAAGTCTTATTGGATAAGCATTTTGGCAGAAAATATCTTGCGCTCTTGTTGAAATTGATATTACCAGCTATTACAAAGTATCAATCTTCTAGAGCGCTTAAGTAGATACTGTAGCTTTTATCATAAAAGCGAAAAATTTGACACCTTTATCAAAAGATTTTTGATTGTAAATGAATTTGCCTCATATTATATTTAGCTGTTACAAGGTATAAATCTTCTAAAAATCCCAGTAAATACTGAAGCTATCGTCAGAAAAGCGAAAAATTTGACACCCCTATCAAAAGATTTTTGATTGCACGTAGATATTTAAATCATATATTCTAATTTTTAGAAGCACACCCTTAACGGTTGCAGGCTTGACAAAGATTGTTTACTACTGCCCACACAAGTATCAATCAGCAGCAATCAACCATCTCTACTATCGACTAAGCCCAGTCATAACCGTAAGTAATCATGGGTTAATTGGTATCATATATTACCCAAATTAGGGTGTTGACTAAAGAGCTTCTATGCAAGTTTTTGGTATTACGTGAAAGCAATGAGTCAAAATTATACTAGTTCAAATCCTTCGCTCGTTACTGAGCCATATAAGGAATTTCCACTCAACAACTATGTGGAATCTGTGTCCGACGATTCTCATCAGCTTGACACAGTGGAGAATAACAAGGGAATTCAGCCTTTTTTAGCCAATGAAACAGATTCAACGCTCTCGGTGGCTGACGCGATCGCTTTGATGCTAGCAAACTTGGGAATAGACTACGCCTTTGGTGTCGCTGGGGGTGCTATGGCTAGCATTTGGGGTGCGCTGTCCAATAGTACTATTAAGGTGTTGAACTTCCGCCATGAAGCGGGAGCAGCCTTTGCGGCCTCCGAAGCATACTTTGCCAGCGGTCGTCCTAGCGTAGTGTTTACCACAGCAGGCCCCGGTATCACCAACTCTCTCACCGGATTATTTGCGGCCCGTGGTGAAGGTGCAAAGGTGATCTTACTGTCGGCTTGCACTTCAGCACCGCAGCGCGGACGCTGGGCAATTCAGGAAACCAGCACCTACACATTACCCAGCGGCGGAATTTTTACTCCGGGAATGCTGTTCAACTATGCAGTTACCATCGAATCTGCTGCTCAACTCCCACAGATTTTTCGCAGACTTGCTCTTGGTTTAGCACAACCAGGAGGATTTGTTGCTCATTTAAGCATTCCCACTAGCGTACAGACAAGTTTAGTTGACGGTATAGCCTTACCTCAACTAGATATTACTCCTTTTGGGCTAACTGCCTCCAAAGAAGCGATCGCTAAATCTGTAGAGCTATTATCTGCTGGTCCCTTTGCCATCTGGGTCGGTTTCGGTGCCCGTGACGCAGCAGACGAAATCCGCCAACTCGCAGAAAAAACTGGGGCAGCAGTCATGTGTTCACCCCGTGCCAAAGGTATCTTTCCCGAAGATCATCCCCAGTTCGTCGGTGTTACAGGTTTGGGCGGTCATGCTTCCGTCTTGACATATATGGAAGAGCAACCTCCACTACGCACACTCGTACTCGGAACTCGCCTTGGCGAACCGACTTCCTTTTGGAGTAAAACAATGGTTCCCAAAGGCGGCTTCGTGCATGTAGACATTGACCCAAACGTGCCAGGGGTAGCTTATCCATCTGCGGAAAGTTTCCCGATTCAGTCTGACATCAAAGCCTATGTGCAGGAACTATTGCAGCAATTGCCAGATGCTCCTTCTCGTTCCACACCTTTATTGTTACCTTGTCCAGAACGCAAGGAAATTGCACTAGATTCAGATATCGACTATCCAGTGCGACCAGAAGTATTGATGGTAGCAATTCAAAAAATCATTGTTGAGGGTAGCGATGCAGTCGTGATGGCAGAGTGCGGTAACTCGTTTACTTGGTCAACTCATCTACTGCGATTTTCCCAAGCTAATCGTTACCGAGTCAGCACCGGAGTTGGGGCGATGGGTCACACTGTTACCGGAGTCTTAGGTGCAGCACTAGCGCGTAATGGTAAAGCTGTAGCCGTTGTCGGTGATGGGGCAATGTTGATGAATAACGAAATCAGCACAGCCGTGAAATACAAGATTCCTGCCATTTGGATTGTGCTGAACGATGCTCGTTACAACATGTGTCATCAAGGCATGAAAGTATTGGGATTAAAAGGTGCAGATGCCACAATTCCCCCCACAAATTTTGCCATGATTGCTCGTGCTATGGGAGCAGAAGCTGTTGGAGTTGTCAGAGAATCGGATATTGAAGCAGCATTAGAGCAAGCGATCGCTTCAACTGTTCCTTTTGTAATCGATGTAGTCATCGATCCCGACCAACCAGCACCCTCTGGCGCACGTAATAAGAGTTTGGCAGCACAGGGAATCAAATCAAATGGCGTGAAAAATACAGCCAAGCCAGTTTCATTCCCCGCAGTTTGACTTTACAAATTCGTAATTAATAAAGCCAGATTTAATCTGGGTTTCCGGAGTTGAATCTGTAGCTTTCCTTTGGTAAATTAGCGATTCTAACAAGCATCCTAATTCTACAAATTGCATTGTATTACTTCATTCATGTTCTTCATTCCAATAACTAAATAAAGCTCTAACCACTCCAAAATTAAGATTGAGAAACAAAGATGCTGCTATTTGAAACCGTTAGAGAAATGGGTCACGAACAAATTCTCTTTTGTCATGGGAAAAATCCAGATATTAGAGCAATTATTGCTATTCATGATACCAGTTTAGGGCCAGCAATGGGAGCTACAAGACTTTTTCCTTATATCAACGAAGAAGCTGCTTTAAAAGATGCTCTGCGTCTTAGTCGTGGTATGACCTATAAAGCTGCTTGCGCTAACATTCCAGCTGGTGGGGGAAAAGCAGTTATCATTGCTAATCCTGAAAATAAAACAGATGAAATTTTGAGAGCTTATGGACGTTTTGTTAATAGTCTCAATGGACGTTTTATCACAGGACAAGATGTAAATATTACTCCTCAAGATGTACGCACAATTAGTCAAGAAACTAATTATGTAGTTGGAGTATCAGAAAAGTCTGGCGGGCCTGCTCCTATCACAGCTCTAGGAGTCTTTTTAGGAATCAAAGCCGCCGTAGAATTTCGTTGGCAAACCCAAAGACTAGAAGGGCTAAAAGTTGCTATTCAAGGTGTTGGTAATGTAGGTAGAAATCTCTGTCGTCACTTACATGAGCATGGAATTAAACTTTATGTGAGCGATGTCAATCCTGTAAAGACAGAGGAATTAAAAAGACTTTTTGATGCCACTGTTGTAACTCCAGACGAAATTTTCTCTCTCGATGTAGACATCTTTGCTCCTTGCGCGTTAGGAGGAATTCTTAATAGTCATACAATTCCTTTCCTCCAAGCTCCGATTATTGCTGGTGCAGCTAATAATCAATTAGGAAATGAGCAACTACATAGTCAAATGCTTGCAAAAAAAGGAATTCTTTACTGTCCTGACTACGTAATTAATGCTGGGGGACTCATCAATGTTTATAACGAAATGATTGGTTATGACGAAGAAAAAGCTTTCAAGCAAGTGCATAACATTTATCACACGTTGCTAGAAATTTTTAACATTGCGAAACAGCAAGGAATTACTACCAATGATGCTGCTAAACGATTAGCAGAAGACCGAATTCTCAATGTTAAACGCAGTAAATCTAAAGAAATTGCTGCTTAATTATTAACAGTCAACAGTTAACTGTTGATTTAAGGAGTAACCAGTGGAAAAAAATACATTTGCAACATCAGCTTACATTGCTACTTCACCAGAGAGCGCCTTCGACTACCTTTGCAGTTTAAAAAACTTGGACGATTGGACTCTCTTTAGTCGGATGAAAGAGCAAATTGACGAAGATACATGGCTGGGAAGTGCATCTGGCTATCACAAAAATCTCTACTATCACGTTAAAAAACTAGAGAGCCAGCTTTTCTATGGCATTGAGTGGCACTGCGGTTTTGAGTATCAGAAATATTTTCAAGTTTATCCTGTCTTGCTTTTTCCTCCCGACTACATCGAGCCAGGAACAGATGAAAAAGGCGTGTACTTCCACTGGTTAAGCTTTGTAGATCCGAAACGACAGACTCAGATGATTATGCAGGGAATTCACACCGTACATACTTCTGAATGTCGTTCTCTCAAAGCTATTTTAGAACGCAAGTTAGGCCTGACCACAGCAGCAAAAGGACGCTATTTTATCGATACTGATACTATTTATGTTGATGCCCCCGTTGAACTTGGGATTGAATATTTAAAAGACTTGCACAACATAGATGAGTGGGCGCATTTACTGCGAAGAACTGGCGAAATTACTGCTGATTCAGGTGAATTTAAGGACGAATACGACCAAAAAGTTAAAGTTTCCGTGCGTTTGCACAGTTTGAGCAAATATTACTTACTCGAACAGGAATCTTTTTATCCAGACTACAAATTTTATCAGCGCTCTGTAGCGCTGTTGATCCCAACCTCCTATGCTTTTGGCGACCCAGAAGCTTCTGGTTTCATTCTGCATCGAATTACCTTTTGGAAAACAAATGAAGCTTTTGCTCACGGCAAACTCCAAATAGAAGACTTTGGCGCTGAGAGTATGAATATCAAACGTCTGCTCGAAGGTAAAGCTGGCAATCTACAATCCTTCGATCGGGGAATGAGCTATTTACCCAAAACTCAAGAACTAGTCGCTAGTCGCTAGTTAGCGGTCAGTAGTCAGTGGTCAGTGGTTACTAAACAAAGAACAACTGACAACTGACAAAGGACAAAATATGAAACTAAACCAACTTACTATTACTTTCCTGACTTTTTGTGTTGCCGCTTTTTCTGGAATGAAAGCTGCCGAAGCTGCATTATTTTCAGTACTTGCCGACGGTCTTGATAATGCTAGAGGTCTGAGCTTTGGTCCTGACGGTAATCTTTATGTCACAGAGGCAGGAACGGGGGGAAGTGGAGCTTGTGTTCCACCAGCAAGTGGTCAAGGCGATTCTTTATGCTATGGCGCAAATGGTGCGATCGCTAAAATTGACAATGGTCAGACCAAACGCATACTGACTGGACTTCCTTCCTTAGCATTACCAGATGGTACTGGAGCTTCAGGCCCTCGTGATATCCAATTTGATAGTGCAGGCAAGCCTTATGTTCTGATTGGATATGCAGCTAATCCAGGCGATCGCGATCGCAATCTCGGCGATACCGACCTGGGAAAAATCATCTCTCCTGACTTTGATACCAATTCATGGACGACTATTGCCGACTTTGCTAACTATGAACTCGCCAATAATCCCGATGGCAGTAATTTAGGTAGTAATCCCTTGGGTTTTGTTATAGATGGCGATCGCCTTGTGGTAGCAGATGCAGGTGCAAACGACTTACTCAAAGTCCAGACTGATGGCAGTAATTTGCAAGCACTTGCTGTATTCCCTGAAGATATATTGACTAATCCAGTCTTCCCACCTTCCGGCACTCCATCCACTGAACCCGACCAAGTACCATCTCAAGAACCGCCATCATCAAAGTTTGCTACTCAATCAGTACCCTCAAGCGTAGTCAAAGGGCCTGATGGTGCTTATTACGTCAGCCAATTTACTGGTTTTCCCTTCCCAGAAGGTGGAGCAAAAATCTATCGAGTCGCTGCTGATGGCAAGGCAACAGTCTATGCAGATGGCTTTACCCAACTGACAGACTTAGAATTTGATACTTCTGGCAATTTGTATGCTTTGCAGTACGCTAATCAGTCAGCTTGGAAAGGTAATTTAGAGGGTTCCTTAATCAAAATAGCAACCGATGGCACTCGTACAACCATCCTTAGCGGCAACGGCTTAGAGTCGCCTAGCGCTTTGACTATTAGTTCTGATGGTGCAATTTATATCACAAACCGAGGCGATCGCCCAGGAGTTGGACAAGTCATCAGAATTGAAAATACAAAGTCTGTTCCTGAACCTAATTCTGCTTTAGGCATGTTAATATTCGGCGCTTTGGGTCTTGTTTGGTTGCAAAAAAGCAGAACTACCAAACCGCTTGTAGATGAAGTCGTAGCGCTCAGGTAAAGAGTTTCAACCCAATGACATTGCCTTTCATCAAGGCAACTGAAAACCTGAGATTCATTATGTCTCAAACCACAAAAATTTCTACAAATTACTAACTCTCAATTTTGATAGGTATGAAACTCAAGTCATTTGTTCTGACATTTTTCGCTGTTTGCGCTGCCGTTGTTATGGAATCAAAAGCAGCCGAAGCTGCTACCTTTTCAGTAGTTGCTGAAGGTTTTGATAACCCACGAAATTTAGCATTTGGCCCTGACGGTAGTATTTATCTGACACAAAGCGGTCGCGGTGGAGATGGAAAAGACGGAAGATGCATCCCATCACCTAGCGCGGGATATATTCCTTTATGTGCTGGTCAGAATGGTTCTCTGACTAAAATTGCTAAGGACGGTACAAAAACAAATATCATATCAGGTCTGACTTCTTTGGCATTATCGCCCTCTGGAGAACAAGCAGCCGGTCCTGCGGACTTCAAATTTGATTCTAAAGGCAATGCTTATCTGTTGACGGGTTTAGCAGGCGATCCGAGCAACCGCGATACCGTTTTAAAATCGCCCGATCTCGGAAAACTATACAAAGTAGACTTAAACACTGGTTCGCTGACAAGTCTAGCTGATTTTGCAGACTACGAAACCAAATATAATCCTGACGGCACTGATTTTATTTCCAACCCCTATGCTTTTGCAATTAAAGGTGATAATGCTTATGTAGTTGATGGGGGTGGAAACACCATATATTCTGTGGGTCTTGATGGCAGTGGTATTAAGAACGTAGCCGCATTCCCTCAGAAAGCCATACCTAGAGATAAACTCGAATACCCGGATTTAGGGCCAGATGTAGATCCATCTACACTTCCAGTCACACAACAATCAGTACCTACAGGAATTGCGATCGCTCCTGACGGCAGTTTAACAGTTAGCGAATACACATATTTTCCCTATCCAGAAGGTGAAGCACGTATCTTCAAAGTTGGTGAAGATTTGTCAATACAAACCATCGCTGATGGCTTTACTCAACTGACTGGTGTAGCCTATGACCCTGAAGGCAATTTATATGCCTTGCAACACATCAATAATTCAGAATGGAAGGAAATTCAACAGGGCGGTATCATCACAGGTGATATTGGTGGTTCTTTGATCAAAATAGCCCCTGATGGTACTCGCAAAACTATCTGGAGCGGTGATGGACTAGAGGCTGCTTCTGGTATCACTTATGGCCCTGATGGTAAATTATACATCTCCAACAGAGCTAGACTCGCAGGAGGAGCAGGACAGATCGTTGCGATTGACCCCAATGCTACAAGAGTCCCGGAACCTAGTTCTGCATTAGGTACACTAACGGTTACTGTTTTAGGTGCAGCTTCAATGTTCAAGAAGCGCAAACGTAGCAAAGAATTAGCTAAAGCAGAGATAGTTTAAAACCATTTTAGATTTTAGCTTGTAGTAAGGCTCTAAGCCCTTACTACAAAACCATTTAACCTACACAAGCAGGACTTTAAAAGTATGGGATTAGTCAAAAATCTGTCAATAACTATGGCTGGTGCTGGATTTATGGTTTTGGCAACAGCGACTCAAGCCTTATCGTTAAATTTAAAGTACGAAACTAGTATTGGTAGCCCTGGCTTTGGCCCTGGACAGTTGTTTGTTCCTCAAGGAATAACGGTGAATGACTCCGGGAATATCCTCATTAGCAATGGTCGCGGTCTTAACCCGGACGGCAGTTTTAACCCAAACATCGGTAACAAAGTTGAAGTATTCGACCCACAGGGTAACTATCTTGGAGCAATTGGCGAGGGTGGCAAAGGGCCCGGACAATTCGACGAGCCATCAGCTCTAGAAATCGACCCAGATACTGGAAATCTATATGTAGGTGATGTTTTCAACAACCGCGTTAATGTCTTCGATCCTCAAGGTAACTTTATTAAATCTTTTGGCTCATTTGGCGGTCTGATACCTGGTAGAGCTTTCTTTGGGCCATCCGGTGTAACATTTGACAAAGAAGGCTATGTGTACATTGGTGATTTTAGCGGCGACAAAATCAATAAATACACTAAGGACGGCGAGCTAGTTGGTAGCATTGGCACTTCTGGCACTGAACCCGGAAAGTTTCAAGGACCAGCAGGTGTCAGAATTTCTCCAGTTAGTGGCAAATTCTATGTTAGTGACCAGTTTAACAACCGCGTTCAAGTACTTTCACCAGAAGGCCAACCTATCTTAACATTTGGCAAACAAGGCACTGGAGAAGGAGAGTTTAATCAGCCCATCGGTATTGAAGTAGACGAGTTTGAAAATATCTATGTAGCCGATTCTATCAATAGCCGTGTGCAGGTATTCGATAAAAACGGTAACTTCCTAACTGTATTTGGCGAACCTGCTCGTAATGCATCTGGCGAAATTGTACCAGCTCCTGCATTAGGTGAACCACCCTTTGGCAACCCCCTCGACCTCACACCAGGCGCATTTAACTGGACGGGTGGTACAAGCTACAAAGATGGCAAGCTTTATGTGGGTGATTTCTTCCAAGGTCGCGTGCAAGTGTTAAGCGTAGAAGGTAGAGCTAAAGTGCCTGAGCCTACCTCAATCCTAGGTTTAGGAATATTCGGACTTGGAGCTGCTGCTGCTGCCAAATTGCGGAAAAATAGACAGCAAAAACCAGCCATTTTAAAGTGCTGAGACGCGATTAATCGCGTCTGTACAAGAGTTAGGAGTTAGTAGGGGCGTTTGCTCTTAGCGTTCCCGCAGGGTACGGTCGTTCACCCGTACAGGAGTTATTAAGAATTCCCTTACTCTCTTATATCCTGACAAGTAACTCTTGACTCTTAACTTCTACTTTACTCTGGCTTAAAACCTACAACCTTCAATTTTGACTGAATATACTTTAACGATGTCTGATGGCAGGCCGCTTTGCCTTTACCTACAGCGCACAATTTCCAGGATGACTTTAGGAAGATATAGCTTATGCAAATTCTAATTTATTCTTACAATTATCATCCTGAGCCGATTGGTATTGCGCCTTTAATGACTGAACTAGCAGAAGGACTGGTGAAGCGAGGTCATCAAGTGCGGGTGATTACAGGAATGCCTAACTATCCTCAACGCCAGATATATGAAGAGTACCAGGGTAAGTGGTACGTTACTGAAGAAAAAAATGGCGTTACGATTCAGCGTAGTTACCTGCGAATTAAGTCCAAACCTAACCTCTTTGATAGACTATTACTAGAGTTGAGTTTTGTTATCACAAGTTTGCCACAAGCGTTCAAAGGCAAGCGACCTGATGTGATTCTCTTAACAGTGCCACCTCTACTAGTTTCTTTACCTACAACCTTAATTAGTTGGCTATTCAATTGCCCAGTAGTGTTGAATGTGCAAGATATCCTTCCTGAAGCAGCTGTGCGTGTTGGGCTAATCAAAAATAAGTTGATAATCCGAGTTTTTGAAGCTGTAGAGAAATTTGCATATCGAACTGCTAATACTATCAGCGTGATTGCCGATGGTTTTATGGATAATTTAGTAAATAAAGGTGTACCTGCTAATAAAATTGCCTGCATTCCAAATTGGGTAAACCTCAATTTCATTCGCCCTTTACCGAAGCAAAATAACACTTGGAGAACTGCCCATCAACTAGATGACAAATTTGTCGTGTTGTACTCCGGTAACATTGCGCTTACGCAAGGACTAGAAACAGTAGTAGAAGCAGCAGCTCGCTTGCATCACATCAAAGAAATCGCCTTTGTCATTGCTGGCGAGTCCAAAGCCCTGGAAAACTTACAAAAATATTGTCTTGCTTGTGGGGCAGATAATGTTTTATTGCTGCCATTGCAGCCGCGAGAACAACTACCCAAAATGCTAGCAGCAGCTGATGTCGGGCTAATTGTGCAAAAGCACAATGTGATTTCTTTCAATATGCCTTCTAAAATACCACTGTTATTGGCTAGCGGGCATCCGATTGTGGGTTCAGTTCCCGCTACTGGAACTGCTGCGAAAGCCATCCGACAAAGTGGCGGCGGCATAGTTGTTGAGCCAGAGTCAGCAGAAGCTTTAGCAACTGCGGTACTGCAACTATATACCAATCCTGCTTTGACAGCGCAGCTAGGTAAGCAAGGAAGAAAATTTGCAGTCGAAAACTATTCCTTTGAGCAAGCGCTGGAGCGATATGAACAGCTATTCTTTGATGCGATCGCCAAGAGAGCTGCAACTTTGGATATGTTGCCTGAATTGAGTTCTACTGGTGAGTGATGACTAATATATGAAGCATATGACTTTAGATCGGCTCAGACAAAATGACCAGAGCTTGATCGCTTTGTTGAGCGATCGCCTATCATTACTAAGAGCATTAGAACTCCCTTCTTTAGAAGCACAAATCGCTAATGTGGCTCCCCTGCTTGCTGAAGCTGGCATTCCTGAGTCTGTTTGGGCTGGTGTGGTGCATAGCTGTCATACAACGTTGATTCCTGAGTCTGTGACAAATCATGTCAAACCCCGACAAATTACCATCATCGGTGGGCGCGGTCGGATGGGGAAATTCTTCAAAGAGCAATTTTCTGCTGTAGGTCATAACGTTCGCGTTCTCGAACAAGATGATTGGGAGTATGCAGACCAACTGTTGAATCAGGCAGAATTAGTTTTAATATCGGTTCCAATTAAATATACAGTTGATGTCATTCAGCGTGCAGCCAAATATCTAGCCTCAACTACAGCTTTATGTGACATCACAAGTATCAAGACTCAGCCGACTCAAGCCATGCTCGAATACCATCCAGGCCCCGTCATGGGCTTGCATCCTATGTTTGGACCAAATATTAAATCCTTCTTAGGACAAAAAGTGGTGGTATGTCCAGGACGAAATGAAAACTCATTCCAATGGTTATTAGACTTTATTAAAAGTCAGGGTGTAGAGGTAATTGCTTGCACACCTGAAGAACACGATCAAATGATGGTCTTTGTACAAGCAACGCAGCATTTCTTAAGATTTAGTCTTGGTGTTTTCTTGGCACAAACAAGAATCGAGCTAGACCGCAGCTTATCAATGTCAACTCCCAACTACCGCAAAGAAATTGATATTCTGAAAAGTTTGTTTTCCCAAAATCCTAACTTATGCGTTGATATTATGCTGGCCACAGAAGAAAGATGTCAGGCAATTAGCTCCTTAGCAAATACTTACAGCCGCTTGGCAAGACTGGTGGCAAGAAAAGACCGAACTGCATTAATCCAAGAATTTGAAAATACTCAAGGTTTTTTTAAAGAAGAAAAGCATTATTCACCCACCTTACCTACAATTCCTAAAAAAGATAACCAAAGAGATTTTGAACCACAGATGCACTTCAATAAATAACTTAACTATGGTTTAAAAATCAGTAAAAATGGAATCAGCAAAAATATGGTATTAGACATCAAACCAAATAGTATATTTAATCTGCAATCGATTCATCAAAGTGTCTCAGTTCGCTTCAACTATGAGATTTTATTCACCAATAATCTGTTTAACTTGAAAAATTTCACCTTAGCGCAAGTGATTACAACTGATGGTGAGAAAAAGCCGAAGAAAGTAGTAGCTGTAATAGATGCAGGATTATTACAATACTGGCCTGAGTTACCCAAGCAATTAGCAGCTTATACCAAGTTTTATGCAGAAATCCTAACGCTTGCTGTTGAACCAATGATAGTTCCAGGTGGAGAAGCTGCAAAGAACGATCGCACTTTGCTAGAGCAAATTCACAAATTGATTGAAGCAGCCGGACTGTGTCGCCACTCCTACTTATTGGCAGTTGGAGGTGGGGCTGTGTTGGATTTAGTAGGATATGCAGCCGCAACTGCTCACCGAGGAATTCGCCTCATCCGCATTCCGACAACGGTGTTAGCACAAAATGATTCCGGTATAGGAGTAAAAAACGGTATCAATGCCTTTGGTAAAAAGAACTTTCTGGGTACATTCGCCCCGCCTTATGCAGTTATAAATGACTCTGCCTTCTTGACAACCTTGAGCGATCGCGATTGGCTTTCTGGCATTGCAGAAGCCGTAAAAGTAGCACTCATCAAGGATGCTCGCTTTTTTGATTTTATCCACAGCCACACCGCAGCACTTGTAAGTCGAGACATGGATGCAATGCAACAGCTAATTTATCGTTGCGCCCAGTTACACTTAGAACATATTGCCAACAGTGGCGATCCTTTTGAAATGGGTTCATCTCGTCCCTTAGATTTTGGTCATTGGGCGGCTCATAGACTGGAACATTTGACAAACTACAGCTTACGTCATGGCGAAGCAGTTGCGATCGGCATCGCTTTGGATAGTACTTATTCCTACCTCCTAGGACTGCTTGATTGGTCAAACTGCCAACGGATATTAAATACACTATCGGCACTGGGTTTCACGTTGTACGTGCCAGAACTAGCTGAGCGATCGTCACCACTCGAAGATTCTCGCTGTCTATTCCGAGGTTTGACAGAGTTCCGCGAACACTTGGGTGGAGAATTGACTCTAACACTACTGCAAAATATTGGACAGGGAATTGAGGTTCACGAAGTGGAACTGTCTTTGTACAAAAAAGCAATATCTCTATTGCAGGATGTAGAAAATAGACAGACATTACTAACAGCAAGTTAAGTGTTTGCTTTGGATAGCTTATAGGAAGTGAGGAGTCAGGAGCCAGAATTCAGCATGAATTCTGTGCGACTAGTGGATGAATAAACGGGTTTAAGACCCCATCCAAATCGTAGATTTGGTGGTCTTCAATCAGTCGCGGGTCTGAATCCCCGACGCTCTTGATTCTGAATTCTGACTTCTTCTTCAACAATGAAATTAATATTTTCCTTCTAATACATGTATTAGAGAATATCTATTGAATGATACATCTAAATTTATAACCTGAGAAAGAGGTAAATAATCATAAAAAATATGTTCAATAATTACGTGAGTTTGTTAGTATAAAAAACAAATAATTTGCCAGTCTAATCGAAAGATTATTCATTTAACTATTTCTTAAATTTGAGTAGGCTTAATTAAGAATCTCCAAAGTTTCTAATTGTATAAACTTCGGCAATAATACTACAATCGCCACAGTTTCAGTCAATCGGATTATTCACAGCATTTTTCAGGCTCATAAACCAAAGTTAGGATAGAGTTTGAGACGAAAATCAAAAAGTGAAAAATGAATAAATATATATAAATACTCCATAAAGCCTCTTTTGGATAAATGCTTTTTAACTTTTAATTTCATCTTGTGAGTAATCTAGTTAAAATAACTGAAAAACACTGAAAAATTGCCTTTTATCTGAAGTGCATACAAAATAATGAGTATCTCTTGACCAATAAATAGTAACTATTCTAGAGAAATTACCCATGATTCTTGATTCTTCCTACACAACTCTTGGCGCTGTGCATATCTCTCGCTCCATCGCAGAAGTTAAGATGGACACTGCCCTCGAAGAGATTTTGTTCTACCTAAATTCTCAACGTGGAGGTTTACTCACTAGCAGCTACGAGTATCCAGGAAGATATAAAAGATGGGCAATTGGATTTGTGAATCCGCCACTAGAATTAACAACACGAGATAACGCTTTTACCCTAACAGCCCTGAACGATCGCGGTAAGATATTTTTACCATTGCTGTTAGAGCGTCTATCCCAATCCGAACAACTTCAAGAAGTCAAACAAAATAACAACTATATCGCCGGATTTGTTAAACCTCCACAAAAATTCTTTGCCGAAGAAGATCGCAGTAAACAACCTTCGACATTTACAGTTATCCGTGAAATTCTACATCTTTTTTCTAGTCAAGAAGACGAGCATCTAGGTTTATATGGTGCATTTGGATACGACTTGGTTTTCCAATTTGAGCCAACTTTCCAACGCATAGAACGTGCCCCAGATCAGCGAGATTTAGTGCTTTATCTACCTGATGAATTAATAGTTGTAGATTACTATCAGCAAAGAGCATTTCGTCTGCAATATGAGTTTCAAACTCTGCACGGTAGTACGAATAATCTACCTCGTACAGGTGAATCTATTGATTATCGAGGTCAGTGTTTGACACCGACTCAAATTGCTGACCATAAAATAGGCGAATATGCTAAGCAAGTTGAGATTGCACTTGATTACTTCCGGCGAGGCGATTTATTTGAAGTAGTTCCGAGTCAAAACTTCTTTGAAGCTTGTGAACAGAAACCTAGCCAATTATTTGAAATATTAAAGTACATTAATCCTAGCCCTTATGGATTTATTTTTAATCTAGGTGGAGAATATTTGATTGGTGCATCTCCAGAAATGTTTGTGCGGGTTGAAGGTAGGCGTGTAGAAACCTGTCCGATTAGTGGGACTATTACGCGGGGACAAAATGCTCTTGATGATGCCGTGCAAATTCGTCTGTTACTCAACTCCCACAAAGACGAGGCTGAGTTAACGATGTGTACTGATGTAGACCGCAACGACAAATCCCGGATTTGCGAACCAGGTTCGGTACGAGTGATTGGTCGTCGTCAAATTGAATTGTACAGCCACTTAATTCATACAGTAGATCATGTCGAGGGGACACTGCGATCGCAATTTGATGCTTTAGATGCTTTTCTCTCCCATACTTGGGCAGTTACAGTTACTGGCGCACCCAAACGAGCAGCAATCCAGTTTCTCGAACAGCACGAACGAAGCGCTCGACGTTGGTATGGTGGAGCAGTTGGCTATTTAAACTTCAATGGCAACTTAAATACTGGATTAATCCTGCGAACAATTCGGTTAAAAGACTCTATTGCTGAAGTGCGAGTTGGTGCGACTGTCCTCTATGACTCGATACCACAAGCAGAAGAACAAGAAACAATTACCAAAGCAGCAGCTGCATTTGAGACGATTCGTCGTGCTAAACAAACAGGCGTGAAAACTGAGGAGTGTAGTTCCGAAAAATTCAGCAAATGCGTCCCAGATGTAGAACAAACCAAACGCATTTTATTGATAGACCACGAAGACTCATTTGTTCATACATTAGCCAATTACATTCGCCAAACCGGTGCAAACGTCATCACACTACGTCACGGCTTTGCGGAATCGCTATTCGATACAGAACGGCCCGACCTTGTTGTTTTGTCTCCTGGTCCTGGTAGACCAAGCGAGTTTCGGGTTCCAGAGACTGTAGCCGCCTGTATTCGTCGCCAAATTCCCATT
Source organism: Dendronalium sp. ChiSLP03b (assembly GCF_034531165.2). Lineage (NCBI taxonomy): Bacteria > Bacillati > Cyanobacteriota > Cyanophyceae > Nostocales > Nostocaceae > Dendronalium > Dendronalium sp. ChiSLP03b. The sequence goes on from NZ_JAVRBR020000097.1 coordinate 22,064, forward strand.
TTTGGAGTTTGTTTAGGACTGCAAGGCATAGTTGAAGCATTTGGCGGAGAATTGGGAGTTCTTAACTATCCCCAACATGGTAAATCTTCGCGGATTTTCGTCACCGATTCAGATTCTGTTTTATTCAAAAACTTGCCAGAATCCTTTGCAGTAGGTAGATATCACTCATTATTTGCCCTACCGCAAAGCTTACCAAGTGAACTTAAAATCACAGCGATTTCCGATGACGACGTAATCATGGCCATTGAACATCAAACACTTTCCATTGCTGCTGTTCAGTTTCATCCAGAATCAATCATGACCCTAACCGGAGAAGTCGGTCTAACAATAATTAAAAACGTGGTGCGTGCATATACGGCTAGCAGAGAGTCATTAAACGCGATTAATCGCGTCTGTACAAAAGTCATTAGTCAATAATTGTTCTTCGCATCTTTGCGTCCTAATTACGAATTAGTATTATGCCTAATCCAGCTTCCTCTATTCGGCATATTCTCGACGAAATTGTGTGGCATAAAAAGCAAGAAGTCGCACAAATGCAAAAAGAATTGCCTTTAGCTTTTTTGCACAACCAGTTAACTACTGCCCCAACTGTGCGAAATTTCTTAACGGCTTTGCAGGAAAACCCTAGCCAACCTAGCTTAATTGCCGAAGTTAAAAAAGCATCACCGAGTCGTGGGATTATTCGAGAGGATTTTGACCCAGTGGCGATCGCTCAAGCTTACGAACGAGGTGGTGCAGCTTGTTTATCAGTCCTGACTGACCAAAAGTTCTTTCAAGGTAGTTTTGCGAATCTGCGTGCTGTGCGATCGCATGTAGCATTACCCCTACTATGCAAGGAGTTCATCATTGACCCCTACCAAATTTATGTGGCACGAGTGGCGGGTGCAGATGCTGTACTATTAATTGCTGCAATTTTATCAGACGAGGAACTCCAAGACTTTTTGCAAGTGATTCACGACTTGGGTATGAATGCACTAGTAGAAGTCCATACCTTAGCTGAACTAGATCGAGTGCTAAAGCTTGACAATCTACGTTTAGTAGGAATCAACAACCGCAATCTAGAGAATTTTACAGTTGATTTAGAGACAACACAGCAACTTTTAGCACAGCGTCAGCAACAATTACAAAGCTTGGGTATCACTGTCGTCAGTGAATCTGGACTGTATACACCTGCCGATTTATCTCTTGTAGCCGAAGCTGGTGTCCGTGCGGTCTTGGTAGGAGAGTCTTTAGTAAAACAAAGTGATGTAGAGCAAGCTGTGCGTAGTTTGCTAAGACACGATCTGCTATGAAAATGCTAATTAAAAATAAACGTCTTGCAGAAGTTGGACCAAAGGGAAAGATTCAAGACTAAAGTAAATAATTTTCTTCTCTACCCTTTCCCTACATTTAAGGCAATAGTTATTACCAATTTCTCGGTGAATTATTAGGATGGCTTCTATCTCTGAAAAATTTCAATCTTTGCGCGATCGCCAACAGTGTGCCTTGATTCCCTTTATCACGGCTGGCGATCCTAACTTAGAAACTACCGCCGAGGCTTTACGCATCTTAGATCGTAATGGCGCTGACTTCATTGAGTTAGGCGTTCCTTACTCTGACCCTCTAGCAGACGGGCCCGTAATTCAAGCGGCAGCTACCCGCGCTTTGCAAAAAGGAACAACATTAGAGCAAGTGCTGGAGATGTTGCAAACTGTCAGTCCTAGCTTGAAAGCACCGATAATTTTATTTACTTACTACAATCCCATTTTGCACCGTGGTATCAAGCCGTTTTTAGCAGAAGTTGCTGCTGTTGGGGTGCGTGGGTTGGTAGTACCAGATTTACCTTTAGAAGAAGCAGAACAATTAATACATACTGCTACTACTTTTGGAATTGAGGTAATTTTGCTTGTAGCTCCTACCAGTTCTCAAGATAGGATTGAAGCGATCGCTCATAAATCTCAGGGATTTATCTACCTTGTGAGTGTAACAGGTGTGACAGGAATCCGCTCTCAACTCCAAGACCGAGTGAAGTATTTACTGACAGATTTGCGAAGCGTTACCGATAAACCTATTGGCGTTGGCTTTGGTATCTCAGCGCCAGAACACGCACATCAAGTAAGAGAATGGGGCGCAGATGCGGTGATTGTTGGTAGTGCATTTGTGAAGCGGTTAGCAGAAGGTAGCGCAACAGAAGGACTGCAAGCTGTAGAACAACTTTGTCGAGAACTCAAAGCAGCAATCACCCCTGTCTCCTTACTACAACAAGTGAGTGCTGCTAAGTAAAAAACTTATCGATTTCTTTTCTGTATGTTCTTTGCGCCGTGTGGATCGATCAAGAGTAACGAACCGCAAAGGGCGCAAAGGATGCGAAGAAGGAAATGCAAAGAAAATTTTGGCTTGGCGAAGGTATTGTGAACGTGAGAGGTTTTAAACTGTGCTAAGTATTCCAAACATTAAAAATACGATTTCGCCTGGAACTGTGCAACCCGACTCTTTGGGCAGGTTTGGTAAATTCGGCGGAAAGTATGTGCCAGAAACCTTAATGCCTGCATTAAGTGAGTTGGAAACGGCGTTTCATCAATATCGCAATGAGGTGAATTTCCAAGGGGAACTACAAAATCTACTACGGGATTACGTAGGACGACCTAGCCCGTTATATTTTGCTGAACGCCTCACGGCACACTACGCTAGACCAGATGGCACGGGGCCGCAAATTTACTTAAAAAGAGAAGATTTAAATCATACAGGCGCTCATAAAATTAATAATGCTTTAGCTCAAGTGCTGCTAGCCAAACGCATGGGCAAACAGCGAATTATTGCGGAGACTGGTGCAGGCCAGCATGGGGTGGCGACTGCTACCGTGTGCGCGCGGTTTGGGTTGGAATGTGCGATCTATATGGGCATCCACGACATGGAACGACAAGCCCTGAACGTGTTTCGGATGAAGTTGATGGGGGCTGAAGTTCGCCCAGTGGAGGCAGGCACCGGCACCCTCAAGGATGCAACTTCCGAGGCAATTCGAGATTGGGTGACAAACGTAGAAACAACTCATTACATCTTGGGTTCTGTGGCTGGTCCTCATCCCTATCCAATGTTGGTGCGTGACTTCCACGTGGTAATTGGCAAAGAAACTCGCGTGCAGTGTCAAGATAAATGGGGCGGGCTTCCAGATATTCTCTTAGCTTGTGTGGGTGGAGGTTCTAATGCGATTGGATTGTTCCATGAATTTGTAGATGAACCATCTGTGCGACTAGTTGGAATAGAAGCAGCGGGTGAAGGTGTAGATACAGAAAAACATGCAGCGACTCTGACGCGAGGAAAAGTAGGAGTTTTGCATGGTGCGATGAGCTATTTACTACAAGATGGTGATGGTCAAGTAGTTGAAGCACATTCGATTAGTGCAGGACTAGATTATCCCGGTGTCGGGCCTGAACATAGTTATTTAAAGGATCTTGGTCGCGCCGAGTATTACAGCGTGACCGATCGGCAGGCACTAGAGGCATTTCAAAGGCTTTCGCAACTAGAAGGAATCATTCCCGCCTTAGAAACTGCTCATGCGATCGCCTATTTAGAAACCCTCTGTCCGCAATTAGATGGCAGTCCCCGCATCGTCATCAATTGTTCTGGTAGAGGTGACAAGGATGTGCAAACCGTAGCCAAAATCCTGAAATGATAACCATAACACCAGCTTTCTCTGACAACATTTCGGTCGCTTCCGACTCCTACGACTGGTCTATTCTATTGAAACAGCTGCTCGAGCGGCGATCGCTTACAACTTCCCAAGCTGGGGATTTAATGCAGGGTTGGCTTACAGATGCTATTCCCTCCGTACTCTCAGGAGCGATTTTAGCGGCAATTCAAACCAAAGGCGTATCCGCAGAAGAATTGGTTGGTATGGCTACCGTCTTGCAATCCCAATCCTCCCCATTCCCCACTCATAACTCTTGTACAGACGCGATTAATCGCGTCTGTACTCTCATTGACACCTGCGGCACTGGCGGAGATGGGGCTTCCACTTTTAACATTTCCACTGCTGTTGCCTTTGTTGCCGCCAGCGCAGGAATAAAAGTTGCCAAACATGGCAATCGTTCTGCATCTAGTAAAGCTGGTTCCGCTGATGTTTTGGAAGCTTTGGGTATAAATCTCAATGCCAGTCCTGAGAAAGTGCAAGCCGCAGTTGGTGAAGTTGGTATTACCTTTTTGTTTGCCCCAGGTTGGCATCCAGCATTAAAGGCAGTCGCTGTTTTGCGAAAAACTTTAAAGGTGCGTACTGTTTTTAATCTGTTGGGGCCTTTAGTAAATCCGATGCGACCGACGGGGCAGATTATTGGTGTGAATGACCCGCTTTTACTAGAGGTAATCGCTGAAGCTTTATCACAATTGGGATGTCGGCAAGCGATCGCACTCCACGGACGAGAACGTTTAGATGAGGCTGGTTTAGCAGATGTCACCGACTTAGCTGTACTCCAAGCGGGAAAAGTACGTTCTTTAACACTTAATCCCCAGGAACTTGGTTTGAGTCCTGCACCGACTGCGGCATTACAAGGTGGAGATATTCAAGAAAATGCGGAAATTTTGAAAGCTGTTCTACAAGGTAAAGGCACTCAAGCGCAACAAGATGTAGTCGCTTTGAATACAGCGCTAGCACTCCAAGTTGGCGAAGCCATTGATGGCGAAACAGATATTTTAGAAGGTTGTGCTAAAGGTCTTGTTCTTGCTCGGGAAGTTCTGCGAAGTGGGGCTGCTTGGACAAAATTAGAACAACTTGCTGAATTTTTGCGCTAATTTCTGATTTCTGTTTGTTTGTACGAAAGGAAAAGAAAATGATTATAGTACTTAAGAGCGGTACACCTGCTGACGAAATTACTCGGATCTGTGAAGGTTTGAGAGACACTTGGGGAGTCACAGTAGAAAAAAGTATCGGCGAGCATAAAGTTATCTTGGGCATGATTGGCGATACTTCTACTATCGATCGGATGCTAATCCAGGAGTTTAGTCCTTGGATTGAGCAAGTATTGCGCGTGGAGAAACCTTTCAAGCGGGTTAGTCGAGAATTCCGATATGGAGAAGCTAGTGAGGTTGTTGTACCCACACCTAACGATCGCGTCTATTTTGGAGAACATCATCCCATAGTGGTAATAGCCGGGCCTTGTTCGGTTGAAAATGAAGCGATGATTGTGGAGACCGCAAAGCGAGTTAAGGCAGCAGGAGCAAAGTTTCTGCGTGGGGGAGCCTATAAACCTCGCACTTCGCCCTATGCCTTTCAAGGATATGGTGAGAGTGCCTTAGATTTATTAGCAGCAGCTCGTGAAGCTACAGGTTTGGGCATTATCACAGAACTTATGGATGCTGCCGATTTACCAGCAGTAGCAAGAGTGGCTGACATTATCCAGATAGGAGCGCGGAATATGCAAAACTTCGCGTTGCTCAAAAAAGTAGGCGCGCAAGATAAACCTGTGCTGCTGAAGCGAGGGATGTCAGCCACAATTGACGAGTGGCTGATGGCAGCAGAATATCTCCTAGCAGCAGGCAATCCAAATGTAATTCTTTGTGAGCGGGGAATTAGAACGTTTGACTCGAAGTATGCACGTAACACTTTAGATTTGTCTGTAATTCCAGTATTGCGATCGCTCACCCATCTCCCAATCGCCATCGATCCCAGCCACGGAACTGGTAAATCTGAGTATGTTGCACCTATGGCTTTAGCTGCGATCGCCGCTGGTACAGATGCTTTGATGATTGAGGTTCACCCCAATCCAGCTAAGGCTTTATCTGATGGTCCTCAGTCCTTAACTCCTGAGAAATTCGACCGCTTGGTTCAAGAAATGTCAGTTCTCGGCAAAGTAGTTAATCGCTGGTCTATACCTGAATTAGTAACTTCAGTTTAGTTATACTCGAATGGCACGCTTGTAAAGCGCAAATCCTTAATTTGGTTGGCTTTTGGGTGTAAGGGTGTAGGGGTGTAGGGGTGTAAGGAAAAGAATTAAAACCAACTAATCAGACTCGCAAAGCAACACTCTTGCCCTACACCCCACACCCCTATACCCCTACACCCAGCCATAGCAAGAGTTTCACGGTTTCGAGCGTGACATTCAGTTATACTCACTTGCATTCAAAAGTATTTTTGCCGCCTACTCCTGTTACCTGCTTGATATTTTCTATTTGAATGCAATTCAGTATTCATCAAGAATTGGCGCATGAATATTTGATTTATCTCATGCGCTAAAAAATAATAATACTAGAAAATTAGAGCTTTACTTTTATTTTTAAATCTCTAATATTTCGGGTTTTATTTACTAACTTGCAACTATCTAAAAGATTGGTAAACAATCAAAGTATTTATCATTGCAATATTAATCAAGGTTGTTTAACATATGTAGAAAACGTCAAAATTGTAGTTGAAGTTTGGCTATCAAGAATTAGAAAAACAGCCAACAGCACAACCCGATAAACTCAATAGCTCAATAGCTAACTCTAGCAATGTAAAACACAATAATCAGCCGGAAACTTGGCTACTTTGTGCCTATTTCACGTTCCAAACTTGACAAAATTATTATCCGAATAGGAGGATTATTTCTGATGGCAGATTCAACTAAAGGTGGTAACAGCAACGTCCCCTCAAAGGAAGTACTTATCAAACAGCTTGAGCGATCGCCCTTTGCTGAATTGTTCAATATTCCAAATGTAGATAAAGAAGAAGTACTTGAAGCTTTTGGTAAAGCCTTTAGTGATGGAGGTGGCAAAAATCCATTTCCAACTGGTTCGGGTGGCACAGATGGCCTTCCTTATAATGGAAATCCTTTCGCTGGTGAAAACTTCTGGGATATCTTCGCTGGTGGTAAAGATCCAACTAAAGGCCCTGGCGATCCCTTGACTGGCGGTGGTGGCGGTAACCCATTTGAAGGTGGCGATAACCCATTTGCAGGTGGCAGTAATCCATTTGCTCCATTTGGCGGTGGCAGTAATCCATTTGGCGGTAGCGGTAATCCATTTGAAAGTGGCGATAACCCATTTGCAGGTGGCGATAACCCATTCGCAGGTGGCGGCAATCCATTTGGCGGTAGCGGTAACCCATTTGCCTAAGAGCAATAGTTCTTAGAATTTCTGCAAAAATCTGTAGATGGCACAGATTGTAGAGGCGATCGCAAGCTTGCTCGTAAAATAACTACTTTCCGCAGGTTGCCACTAAAATATCTGTGTTCATCTGCGGTTTAATTTCAAGAATTAATTATCGACTATTGCCAAAAGTCTAGCCTTATTGTTTTTTAAATTACACTGCTGTTTTCCTAAGTGTCCAATAGTATAAAATTTTTTACTTCAACTCATTGAAATAGCAAAAAAATTTACATGTTAATCCAAAGATTAGTCATTGTAAGGGCAATAAAATTATCATAATATATATGCAAAATTCAGTTTAATAACAGTTTTATTATTTTCATAAAAACTGTTGTTTTGATTACTTTAAGTGCTATTACTAAAGAATTAGTTTTAACTATAAAATTCTACAGATAAATTTATTAAGCTGACTTAAGCTTGTCTTTTTGATACCCTTTTTTTTCTGCCAATTTGAACTAAAAATAGGAGATTAGTGCTGATGGAAGCGTCTGCTGTCAACCCCATTTTTAGTGGGGGAAACACCTCCGGTGCTGGTGATTCCTTGGCTGGCAATATTAATGGTAATCCCATTGCAGGTAGCGCTAGCAGTACTATTCCAGGTGGCGGTATTAACCCGTTTGCTGGCGAAGGTGGCAGTAAACTTCAGCAATTAATCTTCGATCGCTTGAAGTTAGTGCTGGGTGACGACTTTCCAAATGATGCTAAAAATCCATTTGCTGGCGGTAAAAACCCGTTTACAAATGGTGGAAGTTCACATCAGCAATCGCCTTTCGATCCGTTGAACATAATCCGTGGTAACAACACACCCTATAGCGGTAATAACCCTGCTGGTGGTCTGCCCTTTAACAAGGATAATGCACCCATTGGTAATGGCAACAGGGACTCTGGTAGTAATAACGCAACTCTTGGTAATTTCAATTCCAACTCTGGGAATGACAGTGCTACTATTGGCAATGGCAATTGGAATTTCAATAACAACAACGCAACCATTGGCAATGGCAATTGGCAGTTCGGCGGTGACAACGCAACTATTGGCAACGGCAACTGGTATTGGGACGACGGAAGTAACAACGCAACCCTTGGTAATGGTAATTGGCACTTTGGTAGTGACAACGCAACTATTGGAAACGGCAACTGGGATTTTGGTAGTAACAATACAATTATTGGTAATGGCAATTGGGTATTTACCAGCGGTAACACAGTCGTTGGTAACGGCAATTGGCTAGAAAATAAGAGCAACACAACCATTAATGTTGGTAACAATACCAGTCAAGTGATTAAAGCTGATGTTGACACCGTCATTAACTCGCTGATGAGCGGAATAGGTAAAGATTTTACTGAGTTAACAGGAGATTTGGAAGTATCAGACATCCAAACATTTAACCAACTCATCCTTTCTAAAGGTAATAGTGCTAACGCCAGTGATGCATTTGGTGATATTAAGCAGCTTTTGGCATCAGTTACTGAAACTCCAGGGAATGGGATCCCTTACCCACCCGTGCAGAATCCTCAGTCTGTCCCAGAACCTACTTTCTCAGTGCCGCTAATAGTGATGGGACTCGTGTGTTTGCTGTGGTCGAAGTTCAAAAAAGGTAGGGTAGGTAGGTCAATATGAATATCTGGAGTCAGCAGTAATCAAGCATCGACAGATGGTAGCGACCACTTAACTGGCAGGGGTAATGCATTTGTTTATGTACCAACCATGTACGCTTAATCTAATGACTTCTGCTCTGTCTTTCACTTTTTGAGGTACATCTGCCGTTCTTAGATTGAAAAGAGTCCTATCTTGCTCAGGAGTCAGAAATACACTTAAACGGCTACCCATAGCCCTGTTACCGTGGTAGATACATTATGCGTATTTACTTATCTTTACACAGTTGACAGTTTGGTTTTTTACCTCGTTTTACTTAATTGATATGACTTGTTGATTGTGATTTTATAAATAAATGTAACAAATAACATTTGCTGTCAGAAAAAAGTATAACTACGATTGATGAATATTAATATCATCTGTGGGACAGCACTACTAAAAGGGCTGATTTTTCTATAGCAGCAACTGTTTAGCCAATGAGTCAAAAATCTAACATAACATCAATCGCAATTCCTGAATCTTCAGATAATCATCAAGTAGTTGATTTGACAAATTTACAATATGATATAGCAGCTTTAGCTGAATATGAGGGAATGTTAACTAAACTCCAAAAACAGCGAATTAGGTACAATCTTCAGTGTGAATATGAGCAAGGAATTCAAGAATTAAGTTGGCTAGTTGAGCGTATCAATACTTTAAGTGCTCAACTAGAAACTGAAATGTTTAAGTTTAAGCAAATTGCTGTTAAAACTAATAAGGCTTACTGGGCAATTCAGCAGCCTCCAAACTTTAGTAACAAGGAAAATCTCAAATTAAATTATCGAATACCTCACAGTATATGGCAGATTCATAGTTCGGTAATTCCTATTGTCTCTCAGCGTGACGGAGTGTTCTTTTTAACAACGAAAACAGTAGATTTATTTTTGCAGAGTCAAGAAATAAATCCAGAAAAATTAGCTAAAGAATCACAAAAGCGTCGTCAAAGCTTGGAAAGTTGGTTATTGAAAATGCATGCTTTATAAGCAATTTACAAAAAAGTTTAATTGATTTTGAATATATTGTGATTTTTCCTCAAAATTAGATATAGCAAAAAAACTAAATTACTGATGCTTGATATATTCAGTTTTATAAATATACTTTTACCATGCATAAATATTATTTTTTCAAGTTATCATTGTTAGCCAATTAATCACGGGCTTTGTCAGGTTTCATTACTTTTAAGGATTTATTCAATAGGCTTAAGTAAAATGGGCGATTTATTATTAAATAATTTGAAATTTTCCACATTAGTAGACTTACTACGTTACAAAGCATTACACCAACCAAACAAAATAGCTTTTCGATTTTTGCAGGATGGTGAAACAGAAACAGCTAAATTGACTTATCAAGAATTGAATTTACAGGCTCAGGTGATTGCTTCTCAATTGCAGTCTACAGGTATCACCAAGGGAGAACGCGCCTTACTTCTGTATCCATCTGGTTTGGAATTTATTCCGGCGTTTTTTGGCTGTCTGTATGCAGGGGTTGTTGCTGTTCCCGCCTATCCACCGCATTTAAATAAACCTACACCTCGGTTACAAGCTATTGTGGCAGATGCCCAAGCAAAGATCGTACTTACTACCGCGCAGATATTATCTAACAGTTCTCGTTTATTAGACAACAATCCAGAACTGAAGCCTCTACAATGGTTTGCTACTGATAGTTTTGTAGGCAATCTGCAAAACAATTGGCAGGAAATTAGTATTACTGAAGATACATTGACTTTTCTGCAATATACTTCAGGTTCCACCTCTACACCGAAAGGTGTGATGGTCAGTCATGGAAATATTTTACACAACCAAAGATTGATTGAATCAGGTTTTGGGCATAGCGAGCAAAGTATTGTTGTCGGTTGGTTGCCTTTGTTCCATGACATGGGTTTGATTGGAAATGTGCTTCAGCCTCTGTATTTAGGAACACAATGTATATTGATGCCGCCGATCGCTTTTCTGCAAAATCCTTACCGCTGGTTGCAAGCAATTTCTCGATACAAAGCTACCACCAGTGGCGGGCCTAATTTTGCTTACGATTTATGCATTCGCAAGATTACTCCCGAACAACGAGCGACTCTTGATTTAAGTAGCTGGGAAGTTGCTTTCAATGGTGCAGAACCCGTCCGCGCCGAAACTATTGAACGCTTTGCACAAACATTTGCATCTTGTGGCTTTCGTCGGGAAGCTTTTTATCCATGTTACGGTATGGCAGAAACAACGCTGATTATTTCTGGGGATCGCAAGGAAATACCGCCAGTATTCCAAACCGTCGAGAAAGCAGCGCTAGAAAAAAATCAAATTATTTCAACCACCGTAAAAGATGATACCGCTCAGACCTTGGTAAGTTCAGGTAAACCTTTGGAGGATTTGCGGGTAGTTATTGCCCATCCTGAAACATTAACTAGCTGTTTAGCTGGTGAAGTTGGTGAAATTTGGGTTGCTGGTACAAGTGTGACTCAGGGTTATTGGCAAAGAACCGAACAGACTCAAAGCACTTTTCGAGCTTATCTCAAAGATACTGGCGACGGGCCATTTCTGCGTACCGGCGACTTAGGATTTTTACACTCAGGCGAATTGTATGTTACTGGCCGCCTCAAGGATATGATTATCATCCGAGGTCGTAACCATTATCCCCAAGACATAGAATTGACAGTAGAACAGAGCCATCCAGCACTACAAGCAAGCTGTAGTGGGGCATTTGCCATTAATGTTGCAGGTGAAGAACGGCTAGCAGTTGTTGTGGAAGTCAAGCGAAGCCACTTGCGGAATTTTGATGTCGAAGAAATAGTGAAAGCTATTCGTCAGGCGGTAGCAGAACAACACGAACTGCAAGTTTATGCTATCCAATTGCTCAAACCGGGAAATATTCCTAAGACTTCTAGTGGTAAAATTCAACGTCATGCCTGTCGCATGGGCTTTCTCGATCGCAATCTAGATGTAGTAGGTAGCAGCATCTCAGAAGAATCCTCTGTAGTAGCTCAGTTTGATAGTCCCAAACGAGAAAATCTTCTGGAAATGACATCGCTAGACCAAAAGCGACAGTTAGAAATTTATCTTCAGCAACTTGTTGCTCAGACGATGCGGCTAGGAATTTCCCAATTAGATATCCAACAGCCCTTAAGCACGTTAGGTTTGGACTCTTTGATGGCTGTTGAACTAAAAAATAGTGTTGAAACTGACTTAGGCGTTGTCTTGTCTATGACCAGTTTTTTGCAAGGTGATAGTATTGCCCAGATTGCCAACCAAGTGCAAAATCAGTTGATAGCAAATGCCTCCAGCCAAGAGATTGCGATCGCACCAGTCCAGCATAGTGATGGCGAGCAAATTCTGTCCTATGGACAGCGATCGCTTTGGTTTATGCATCAACTAGCGCCAGCTAGTCCAGCTTACAACATTGCTAGTGCAGTGCTACTGAAGGGAGATGTGGATATTCCGGCGCTGCAACGTGCTTTTCAGAAATTGGTCGATCGCCATCCTGCTTTACGAACTACCTTCACTGTTAGGCAAGGCGAACCACTGCAACTAATTCATCAACAGATGGATGTTTGCTTTCAACAGGAAGATGTTTCTAACTTGAGTGAATTGCTGAAGGAACGTCTGACTCAAGAAGCTTACCGTCCTTTCAATTTAGAGCAATCCCTGATGCGGGTGAATCTCTTTACTAACTCGGCGGGGGAACAGGTTCTGCTTCTGGTTGTCCATCACATCATCACCGACTTTTGGTCTTTAGCAGTCATGGCGCAGGAGTTGGGAACACTATACCAGGCAGAAAAGAAAGGTTCTGAGCTATCTCTGCTTCCCTTGGCACTACAGTACATTGACTATTCCTACAAACAAGCTCAAATGCTAGCAAGTCCAAAAGCAGAACAGCTTTGGACATATTGGCAGCAGCAATTAGCTGGGGAGTTACCAGTATTAAATTTACCTACTGATCGCCCGCGACCTCCTGTGCAAACTTATCGAGGTGCTTCTGTTCCTTTCAAGTTAAGCGCAGAACTGACCGAAAAACTCAAGACTAAAAGCCGTACTTTTGGCACTACTCTCTACATGACTTTACTTGCAGCTTATCAACTGCTGCTCCATCGCTACACAGGTCAAGAAGATATCCTAGTCGGTTCTCCAACAGCTGGTAGAAGTGAAGCTGAGTTAGCTGGAGTCCTGGGTTACTTTGTTAACCCTGTGGTCATACGGTCGAATGTTTCGGGAAATCTGAGCTTTGAGAAATTTTTAGCCCAAGTACGTCAAACAGTACTAGATGCTTTTACACATCAAGATTATCCCTTTGCACTTTTAGTCGAGCGTTTGCAAACGGTACGCGACTCAAGTCGTTCGCCTTTATTCCAAACAATGTTCGTTTTGCAAAAAGCGCATCTGTTGCACCAAGATTTAACAGCCTTCACTTTAAATGAAACAGGGGTAGAGATACATCTGGGTGAATTGCAGATGGAATCTCTAGCACTGGAACAAAAAGTCGCTCAATTTGATTTAACTCTTACAATGGCGGAAGTCAATGGCTCTCTAGCAGCATCATTTGAGTACAATGCCGACTTGTTTAATCCAGATACAATTACTCGCATGGCGGGTCATTTCCAAACTTTACTAGAAAATATCGTTGCTAATTCCCAACAGCCTCTCTCGACTTTGCCGTTATTAACAGCAGTTGAAAAGCAACAACTGCTTGTATGGAATGCTACTCAGACTGATTACCCCAAAGATGTGTGCCTTCACGAATTATTTGAGGCTCAGGTAGAGAAGACTCCCGATGCCATTGCGCTAATTTTCCAAGACAAACAACTTACCTATCGGGAACTGAACCAACAAGCCAATCAACTAGCACATTATCTACAAGCTAGTTGCATAAAATCAGAAGTTAGAGTAGGTATCTACCTCGATCGCTCTTTGGAAATGGCAATTGGGGTATTAGGCGTGCTTAAAGCCGGCGGTACTTACGTACCTCTCGATACAACGTATCCAAAAGAACGTATTGCTTTCATGCTAGCAGATGCTGAAGTTCGGGTACTGCTAACCCAACATTCTCTACTTACTAGCTTGCCAGAACATCTCGCCTCTGTGATTTGCCTCGATACAGACTGGCAAATCATCAATCAACAAAGCACAGAGAAACCAACTGTTGCAGTTACCCCTGCCAACCTTGCTTATATCATCTATACATCCGGTTCTACCGGACAACCAAAAGGAGTTGCGATCGCCCATGCGGGTATTGTTAATCGCCTAGTTTGGGGTATAGAACGTTACCAATTAACATCGAAAGACCGAGTATTGCAGAAAACTTCCTTTAGTTTCGATGTCTGTGTTTGGGAATTTTTCGCACCGTTGCTGTCAGGGGCAAGTCTGGTGATGGCTAAACCAAACGGTCATCAAGACCCCAGCTATCTTGTCCAAGTGATGGCACAGCAGCAAATTACGATCGCGGACTTTGTGCCTGCGATGTTGCAATTGATTTTGGAACAACCAGGTTTAGAAGCTTGTCAGTCCCTACGCTATATTACCTGTGGTGGCGAAGCTTTACCAAAAAAACTGAGCGATCGCTTCTTTAGCCGTCTTAGAGGGGTGGAACTTCACAACTGCTACGGCCCGACAGAAGTATCCATTGATGCAACATCCTGGGTATGTCAGCCGCACTCAGAAGTTATTTCCATCGGTCGTCCTATCGCTAACCAACAAATTTACATCCTCGATACTTATTTACAACCCGTACCCATTGGCGTACCTGGAGAATTGTATGTTGGTGGTGCAGGTTTATCCCGTGGTTACTTAAACCGCCCCGACACTACCGCCGAAAAATTTATCCCCCACCCATTTAGCGATGAACCAGGCGCACGACTGTATAAAACTGGTGACTTAGCCCGTTACCAGCCCGATGGTAACATCGAATTCCTCGGTCGCCTTGATGAGCAAGTGAAAATTCGCGGCTTCCGCTTAGAATTAGGCGAAATTGAAACGGTTTTGCGCCAATATCCAAGAATAGAAGAAGCTGCTGTAGTGGTGCAAAATAACACAGATGATGAAGCATCCCAGAAGCGCTTAATCGCTTACCTTGTACTCAAAGAGCATCAACAGTTACTGAAATTTTCTTCCTCCGTCGGCGAAGACTCCTTATACGAAATACTCTTTTCTCAAGGTGAAGATAATCTACACGAGGATAATCAGCAACTATCCGCCAAAAACTTACGTTCCTATCTATCTCGTCATTTACCCGACTACATGATTCCCAGTGTTTTTGTCACTATTCCGCAAATGCCACGGACACCAAATGGCAAGTTAGATTACCGAGCATTACCAGCACTCGACGCTGCTAGCTTAGAGCAAAATGTCACTTATGTTCCCCCCAGCACCGCGTTGGAAGAAGTTTTAGCAGGGATCTGGAGTGAAATTTTGCAAGTTAAGCGCGTTGGCATTCACGACAATTTCTTTGAGTTGGGGGGACATTCTTTACTTGCTATCCAAGTGATTTCCAGAATCAGAGATATCTTTAATGTAGAACTACCTGTACATAACTTGTTTGAGGCTACTACTATAGCGAAGCTTTCACAACTTTTGATTGCTCGTGAAACAAAACCAGGTCAGATAGAAAAGATTGCTCAGGTGTTCCAAAAGATTGCAGCGATGTCAACTCAACAACTGCAAGCAACACTTCAGCAAAAAAAAAGGTAATACCAATTCTTTATGAAGATGCGCCTGATTATTTTGGGACATAGTGAATTATCTGAGAAAACCTCTGTGTACCTTTGCGCTAACCTCCGCGTACCTTTGCGTTAAAAAAAGCTAGAATTTGGCGCAGCTTTACAAAGAAACGGTGTAAGCAAAAAGAGTGCTTCGTAGCGTTTAAAAACGCAGAGGGACGCGGAGGCAGCGCAGAGTAACGCAAAGTCTTTCTGAAGTTAATTCGTTACGAACTTGTGAAATTTTGTACTTAGTGCCATTCCTCTTATACTCTGACACCAGCTCTCATTGATGGCTTGGTCATATTAGGATGCTTAATTTCTTCGTTTTGCATAAATCTCTAGTTCCAGAACTAATTAATCGAGTAAGCCCAATTTTTCTGAGGACATTTAGAAAACTGGGTCAACAAAGATAGATGCAAAGGGGTTGAAAGCTTTGAGGATTTTTTTGGGAATCAAATCTAATTATTTCTATTTGTTTAAAAGTAAAAATGACAGAAAATCAATTAACAAACCAAACCGGACTTTCCGCAGAACAGCGCGAACTTCTCGCATACTTGCTAGCTGAAGAAGGTATTGAACTAGAACAAACATCAAAGATTTCTCCCAGAGAAAACCCTGCTACTGCACCTCTTTCTTTTCCACAAGCTAGACTGTGGTTCCTCGACCAGTTGCAACCTGGAAGCGATGTCTACAACATCCCAGCAGTAGTACGCATTACAGGACGCTTAAACATATCTGCGTTACAACAAAGCTTAAATAAAATTGTGCAGCGTCATGAAGCTTTGCGAACTACATTTACTACAGTCGATCGCCAGCCAGTACAGATAATTCACTCGAACCAAACTCTGACAGTACCGATCGTAAATCTGGAAGAGTATTCAAAAAGCGATCGCCGTACTCAATATCTGCAATTAGCTGCCCAAGAAGCCAAACAGCCTTTTGATTTGTCGCAGTTGCCACTGTTACGCGCTAAGGTTCTACGTTTGTCAGACGAGGAGCATATCCTACTTTTGACAATGCATCATATTGTCTCTGATGGCTGGTCTCTTGGTGTGTTGGTGCGGGAGTTGGCAAATTTTTACGATGCTTTCTCAAATCATCAACCAGTATCTCTATCCCCGCTGGCGATTCAGTATGGAGACTACGCTGTTTGGCAACGACAAAGACTGCAAGGCGATTTACTAGAAACTCAACTCGACTACTGGAAACAGCAACTTGCTGGTAGCTTACCTGTATTGCAATTACCCACCGACCGACCGCGCCCTCCTGTGCAAACCTTTTGCGGAGCTAGGCAAAAGTTGCAGTTGTCTAAATCTCTATCGCAGGCAATTGCAAACTTGAGTCAGCAAGCAGGAGTTACCCCGTTTATCACTCTACTAACCGCTTTCAAAATCCTACTCTACCGTTACACAGGGCAAGCAGATATAATTGTCGGTTCTCCCGTCGCTAATCGCGATCGCGCAGAAACTGAAGATTTAATCGGGTTTTTCATCAATACCGTAGTGCTACGTACTAATTTAGCAGGAAATCCTACCTTTAAAGAATTACTTTCAGCCGTGCGGGATGTGGTTTTAGAAGCGTATAACCACCAGGAATTGCCTTTTGAAAAATTGGTAGAAACTTTGCAACCAGAACGTGATATGAGCCACACACCGCTGTTTCAGGTGATGTTTGCTCTGCAAAACACTCCGATGCCAGCATTGGAATTTTCCGGTTTGCAATTAACTCCATTAGAGATCGATAATGGCACGGCGAAGTTTGATTTGACACTCGATTTAGAAGAAACACCAGATGGAATCAAAGGTTGGTTAGAGTACAACACAGATTTGTTTGATGCTGAAACCATTCAAAGAATGGCAGGGCATTTTCAAACATTGTTAGCAGGGATAATTGCTAACCCAGCGCAGCAGTTAGCTGACTTGCCTTTGCTGACTGAACCGGAAAAACATCAAATTTTGGAGGAGTGGAATAATACCCAGACTGATTATCCGCAAGATAAATGCATCCATCAATTATTTGAAGCGCAAGTAGAAAAAACTCCCGATGCGATCGCGCTGGTTTTTCAAGACCAACAACTTACCTACCGACAATTAAATCAACGTGCCAATCAATTAGCACATTATTTGCAAAAGTTGGGTGTCAAACCTGAAGTTCGGGTAGGTATTTGTCTAGAACGTTCCTGGGAATTAGTGGTGGGACTTTTAGCCATTCTTAAAGCAGGTGGCGCTTATATTCCTCTCGACCCGAAATATCCCCAAGAACGCTTGGCTTTTATGTTGCAAGATGCCCAAGCACCAGTGTTACTCACCCAAAACCAACTGCGCGACCAATTGACACAATCAGAGGCGCAAATAGTCTGTCTGGACACCGACTGGGAAACAATTAGCCAAGAAAGTACTGAAAATCTTCACGTTCGAGTTTCACCAGAAAATAACGCCTACGTTCTCTACACCAGCGGTTCTACAGGTCAACCAAAAGCCGTTGTTATCGAACACAGCAGCGCAGTTGCCTTTTTAGATTGGTCAACAAAAGTATTTACCGCTGAGGATTTTGCTGGAGTATTAGCAGCAACCTCAGTTTGCTTTGATTTGTCGGTTTTTGAATTGTTTGCCCCATTAAGTTGTGGTGGCAAGGTAATTTTAGTCGAAAATGCCTTGGCATTGCCTAGTTTAACAGCATCTCATGGTGTAACTCTGATTAATACCGTTCCCTCTGCAATCGCTGAATTACTCAGAGTTAACGGCATACCTGCTTCTATACGCACCATCAACCTCGCAGGCGAACCCCTACCGCAAAAGCTTGTCAAGCAACTGTATCAGCAAACAAACGTCCAACAAGTCTTTAACCTTTACGGGCCTTCAGAAGACACGACTTATTCTACATTTACGCTAGTGAAGTCGGAAGACCGTGTAACTATCGGTCGTCCCATTGCCAACACCCAAGTTTATGTTTTAGACCCTTACCTCCAACCTGTGCCAATTGGGGTTCCTGGCGAATTGTATATCGGTGGTTGTGGTTTGGCTCGTGGCTATCTGAATCGACCGGAATTAACCGCACAAAAATTTATTCACAATCCATTCCGAAGAAGCAGGGGAGCAGGGGAGCAGGGGAGCAGGGGAGCAGGAATCCCTGACACCAATCGGGGTGGGAACAGAGGAACAGACGATAAGTTGCAGCAGTCTTTCCCCTCTGCCCCCCATCCCCTCTGCCCCTCTGCCTCTTCCGAACGCCTTTATAAAACTGGTGACTTAGTACGTTATCTACCCGATGGCAATCTGGAATATTTAGGAAGACTCGACCATCAAGTAAAAATTCGCGGCTTCCGCATCGAATTGGGTGAAATTGAGGCACTTTTACGCCAATATCCAGGTGTACGGGATGTTGTGGTTGTTGCTAGAGAAGACCGACCGAGTGAAAAGCGCTTAGTTGCCTATCTGGCAGCAGAAGAGATACCTGTGAAAACCTTGCGGTCTTTCCTGGGTGAAAAACTGCCAGAATTTATGATACCTGCTGCCTTTGTCATCCTTGATACTTTGCCACTGACTCCCAATGGGAAGGTAGATCGGCGATCGCTGCCAGTCCCAGAAGTCACCATCTGGGAATCAGAAAGCGAGTATATAGCCCCTAGAACTGTAGTTGAGGAAGTACTAGCGGCTATCTGGTCGGAAATTCTGGGGCTGGAGAAAGTAGGTATCAAAGATAACTTCTTTACCTTGGGAGGACATTCCTTACTGGCAACACAAGTAATTTCACGGTTGCGGGAAGCTTTCCAAGTGGAATTGCCTTTGCGTAGCTTGTTTGCAGCGCCTACTGTTGCCGAACTTGCTGAGGAAATTGCCAAAATTCACCGCGAAGCAACCGATGTCAAAGCTTTGCCCATCCTGCCGATTTCGCGCGAGCGTAATTTACCCCTTTCCTTTGCCCAAGGGCGGTTGTGGTTCTTAAACCAACTGGATATCTTCACCACTGCTTATAACATTACCGAAGCTGTACAAATGACTGGTTCGCTGAATGTGGCGGCACTGCATCAAAGTTTGAATGAAGTAGTACAGCGTCATGAATCTTTGCGAACTACCTTCACCACCATAGAAGGACAACCATCGCAAGTAATTTGCCCCAATTTGACTTTATCTTTACCCATAGTCGATTTGAGTCGGTTAACAAATCAACAACAAGAAATTCAACAGTTAGTCAAACAAGAGATTGAAGAACCCTTTGACTTGCTTCAAGGGCCGCTTTTACGGGTGAAACTCTTGCAGTTAGGCGAAACAGAGCATTTACTACTGTTGAGTATGCACCATATTATCTCTGACGGCTGGTCGATGGGTGTAATGATTCGGGAAATGGCGGCACTTTATGAAGCTTATTCCACAGGCAAAACCTCACCTTTACCTGAGTTGTCCGTTCAGTATGCAGACTTTGCAGTTTGGCAACGTCAGTGGTTGCAGGGAGAAGTACTAGACCGACAACTAACTTATTGGAAGGAGCAACTTACT
Source organism: Dendronalium sp. ChiSLP03b (assembly GCF_034531165.2). Classification (NCBI taxonomy): domain Bacteria; kingdom Bacillati; phylum Cyanobacteriota; class Cyanophyceae; order Nostocales; family Nostocaceae; genus Dendronalium; species Dendronalium sp. ChiSLP03b. The sequence continues at coordinate 41,964 of NZ_JAVRBR020000097.1, forward strand.
GGTAGTTCTTTATTAGATTTACCCACAGACCGTCCGCGGCCAGCAGTACAGACATTCGTCGGTAACAAGCAAGCCATAGAACTTCCTAAAGCTTTACTTGACGAATTGAAAGTACTTTCTGGGCGCGAAGGTGTCACTCTGTTTATGACACTACTGGCAGCATTTAAGGTGTTGCTATACCGTTACAGTCAACAAGATGACATTATTGTGGGTTCTCCCATCGCTAACCGCAACCGCCAGGAAACCGAACCACTAATCGGGATGTTTGTCAATACTCTGGTGCTGCGTACCGATTTGGGGGGAAATCCCAGCTTTAGTGAGTTGTTGCAAAGAGTGCGCGAGGTGACTTTAGGAGCTTACGCTCACCAAGATTTGCCCTTTGAAAAACTGGTGGAAGTGGTGCAATCGGAACGCGACACTAGCCGTAACCCGCTTTTCCAAGTCATGTTTGTGCTTCAGAATGTCTCTATACCCGCTTTGGAACTGAAGGGGCTGACATTGCAATCAATGCCGATAGATCGTGAAACGTCAATGTTTGATTTAACCCTCAGTTTAGAGGAAACTCCTAACGGCATCGCTGGCTTTTGGGAATACAACACGGATTTATTTGATGCCACAACTATCGATCGCCTGGCAGGGCATTTCCAAACTTTACTAGAAAGTATCGTTGCCAATAGTAGCCAGCAGATTATCAATTTACCGCTATTAAGAGTAAGCGAACGTCAGCAGTTATTACTCAATGGGAACAATAGCAAAACCGCTGTTGGGGAAGATAAATGTATCCATCAGTTATTTGAGCAGCAGGTAGAAGTCACTCCCAATGCGATCGCTGTCTGTTTAGAAAATGAATCCTTGAGTTATCAGGAGTTAAATCGTCGCGTTAACCAATTAGCTCATTATCTTTTAGCTTGGGGTATCCAACCAGAAACACGGGTGGGCATTTGTCTGGAACGTTCTTTAGATTTGTTGGTGGGAATGCTAGGTATTCTTAAGGCTGGTGGGGCGTATGTGCCTCTAGACCCGACTTATCCCAGCGATCGCCTGGCTTTAATGCTAGAAGATGCTCAAGTACCCGTGTTGCTTACCCAAGAACGGCTACTGACAAGTTTGCCAGAATGTCAAACCAAGGTTGTTTGTTTAGATGCAGATTGGCAGGCGATCGCTGAATATAGCGAAGAAAACCCCCATAACAAAGTCACAGCAGACAATCTTGCTTATATCATTTATACTTCCGGCTCTACAGGTCGTCCTAAAGGTGTAGCAATACAACACAGGTCTTTGGTGAGTTATACCAATACAGCTAGTCAGGCTTACAAAATAGAGGCTAATGACCGGATTCTGCAATTTGCCTCTATCAGTTTCGATACCAGCGCGGAAGAAATCTATCCTTGTCTGACAAGAGGTGCAACCCTTGTACTGCGAACTGATAGAATGTTGGCTTCTGTGTCAACATTCTTAGAAACTTGTCAGAATTGGCAGATTAATATCCTCAACCTGCCAACGTCTTATTGGCACGAGTTAGCAGCTAACTTAGAAACAAGCACTGCCAGTTTTCCCAGTTCAGTAAGATTAGTAATTATCGGTGGCGAACGAGCCATACCAGAACGTTTGGCGAAATGGCATAAATCTGTGGGGCTTGTATCTCTAATTAATACCTACGGCCCGACAGAATCAACTATTGTTGCCACAATGGGCGAATTAAAAGAGACATCAGAAATTACGCTTGGATGTGCTATTGCCAATGTCCAGACTTATGTTTTGGATGAGTCTTTACAACCCGTTCCGCTTGGAGTCAGGGGAGAACTGTATATTGGTGGTGCTGGTTTAGCTAGAGGCTATCTCAATCGACCGGATTTGACCGCAGAGAAATTTATTCCCAATCCTTTTAGTACTGAACCAGGCGCACGCCTCTATAAAACTGGGGATTTGGTGCGTTATCGTGCCAACAAAACAATAGAATTTCTCGGTCGGATTGACGACCAAGTAAAGATTCGCGGTTTCCGCATCGAATTAAGCGAGATTGAACTCGCACTGTTACAACATCCCACTGTCAAAGAAGTGGTGCTACAGGCGCGGGAAGATGCTCCAGGCGATCGCCGATTGGTAGCTTATGTAGTTCCCCAACCCGGTCAAAAGCCAAGTGTTAGCGACCTGCGAGCCTTTCTGCAAGAACGCTTGCCTAACTTTATGCTGCCGTCGGCATTTGTGCTGCTGGAGGCGCTACCCGTTTTACCAAATGGCAAGCTGAATCGTCGTTCTTTACCTGCGCCAGAACATCTGCAAACGGAATTAGCCGCCTCATATATCGCTCCACGAACAGAATTAGAGCGCACCATAGCCAATATTTGGCAAGAAGTACTGCAAGTTGAAAAGGTGGGCTTGCATGATAACTTCTTTGACCTTGGCGGTCACTCATTGTTAATGATTCAAGTTCACGATCGCTTGCGGAAAACCCTGAATCAAGATGTATCCATAATAGAGATGTTTAAATATTCCACTGTCAGCCTTTTAACAAAACATCTCAGTCTAGACAAGGGCGACGCTACATCTGCTTTGCCACAAAACAACTTAGAAGGCATGAAAGCGGGCAGAAACCGTCTTAAGCAACGTTTAGCGCGTTCATCGGTAATTAATTCCCAACAGTAAGAACTAAGAAGGTAGAACATGGATCTCAGTACATCCACTCAATACACTGGTTTAGAAGTCGCTATTATCGGTTTGTCTGGGCGTTTTCCCGGAGCGAAAGATACTGATGAGTTTTGGCACAATCTCATTAATGGTGTCGAGTCAATCTCATCGTTCTCGGATGAAGAATTACTATCTGAGGGTATAGACCAAGCTTCACTGGATAATCCCGACTATGTGAAAGCGGGATCTGTGTTGACAGATGTAGAGAAGTTTGACGCTGCTTTCTTCGGCTACACCCCTAGAGAAGCCGAAATCATAGACCCCCAACATCGGCTTTTTTTAGAATGTGCTTGGCAAGCGTTAGAAAATGCTGGCTATAACTCCCAAACTTATGAAAGTCCCATTGGTGTTTTTGCCAGTGCGGGCATGAATAATTACTTGCTAAATAATCTTTATGGCAATCGGGAGTTATTAGAAACATCAGCAATTGCTGCCAATGATAAAGACCATCTCAGCACTTTGGTTTCTTATAAACTCAACTTGACCGGGCCGAGTATTACCGTGCAAACGACTTGCTCCTCATCCTTAGTTGCCGTTCACCTCGCTTGCCAAAGCTTGCTGAGTGGAGATTGCGAGATGGCTTTAGCTGGTGGTGTTTCCATACCCTTGCCTCAAAAGACAGGTTATCTCTATCAACAAGGCGGGATTTTATCTCCCGATGGACATTGTCGCGCCTTTGATGCCAAAGCACAGGGCATGGTTGTTGGTGCTGGTGCGGGAATTGTTGTTCTCAAGCGACTAGAAAATGCTTTAGCAGATGGCGATCGCATTTATGCTGTCATCAAAGGTTCGGCAATTAATAATGATGGTTCTTTAAAGGTTGGCTACACTGCTCCTAGTGTAGAAGGACAAGCCAAGGTAATTCAAGCGGCCCAAGTCATGGCTGAGGTAGCAGCCGAGACAATTACCTATATTGAAGCGCACGGTACTGCTACAGCTTTAGGCGACCCTATTGAAATTGCGGCTCTCACCCAGGCTTTTCGGACAAGTACCGACGAAAAACAGTTCTGCGCTATTGGTTCAGTCAAAACCAACATCGGACATTTAGATACAGCCGCCGGTGTCACTGGTTTAATTAAAACTGCTTTAGCCCTCAAACATCAAATGCTGCCGCCCAGCTTAAACTTTGAGCAGCCGCATCCGAAAATTGACTTTGATAACAGTCCCTTTTACGTCAACACTCAATTAACTGAGTGGAAAACATCTGGCACACTCCGACGAGCTGGGGTTAGTTCCTTTGGCATTGGCGGTACTAACGCCCACGTAATTCTAGAACAAGCACCTGATGTTGCCACCTCAGAATCTAGCCGTTCTTCGCAATTGTTACTTTTGTCAGCCAAGACTAATTCTGCCTTGGAAACCATGACGGCTAACCTAGCAGAATATTTGCAGCAGCACCCTAATCTAAACCTTGCTGATGTGGCATATACCCTGCAAGTAGGACGTAGAACACACAAGCACCGCCGGATGTTAGTCTGTCATGAGCAAGCAGAAGCAGTAGTTGCACTGCAAACCCTGGAACCAAAACAAGTTCTGACCCACTCTCAAGAACTAACACGACCAGTGACTTTTCTGTTCCCCGGTCAAGGCTCCCAGTATGTGAATATGGCGCAAGAACTTTACCAAGTAGAGCCGACATTTCAGCAGGAAGTAGACCGATGCGCCGAATTGCTCGAACCTCACTTGGGATTGGATTTGCGAACAGTACTGTACCCAACTGAAGATTTAGCAGTCGCCACCCAACAACTCAATCAAACTTATCTCACCCAACCAGCAATATTCGTCATCGAATATGCTTTGGCAAAACTGTGGATGTCCTGGGGTATTCAGCCAGAAGCGATGATTGGTCATAGCATTGGTGAGTATGTAGCCGCTTGCTTGGCGGGAGTGTTTTCTTTAGAAGATGCCCTAGCTTTGGTTGCAGCACGGGGTCGGCTAATGCAGCAACTACCACCAGGGTCAATGCTGGCCGTACCCTTACCAGAAAAAGAAATTCAACCCTTTTTAAACTCAGAACTTTCATTAGCTACTATCAACACACCATCTATGTGTGTTGTTGCAGGGACAACAACCGCTGTAACCAGCTTACACAACCATCTGACGAGCCAAGGTGTAGAATGTCGTCCCCTGCATACCTCCCATGCTTTTCATTCGGCAATGATGGAACCAATTCTGTTGACTTTCACAGAGTTAGTCAAAGGTTGTCGTTTGAATCCGCCACAAATTCCCTACATTTCTAACGTCAGTGGTACTTGGATTACTGACACCGAAGCTACAGACCCCAATTACTGGGCCAAACATTTAAGGCAAACAGTACAATTTGCTCAAGGTATAGAGGAATTATTACAAGAAAGCGATCGCTTATTCCTAGAAGTTGGTCCTGGTCGCACATTAAGCACCTTTATTCTCCGTCATCCTAGTAAAAAATCCGAGCAAATAACACTGGCTTCCTTACGCCATCCCCAAGACCAACAATCAGATGTAGCTTGCTTGCAGAACACCTTGGGACAGCTTTGGTTAGCAGGCGTGCAGATAGATTGGTCTGGTTTATACACTGACGAACATCGCCAACGCCTATCTTTGCCAACTTATCCTTTTGAAGGCCAAAGGTATTGGATTGAACCGCAAACATCAAAATTACCACCAGTCAAGCAAGATACAGCTTTAGCAGTAAATATCGCATTGACACAACAAAAACTCAACTGGCTATTATTTGTTGATGAAAGTAGTTTGAGCAATCAAATCATACAATTTTTGCAGGTGGCAAACCAAGACGTAATTAGTGTCAGAGTTGGCGAACAATTTAGCAAAGTTGGAGAACGCTCGTACACTATCAATCCGGCTCAGAGTCAAGACTATGACAGCTTGTTGCAAGAATTGCAAACATTAGAGACAATTCCCCAAGCAGTTATGCAGTTGTGGAGTCTAACACCAAGTGTAGATATGCAGTCGTTTGCAAATATACAAAAGCTGGATTTCTCCAGCCTGTTGAACTTACGACTAGAGCAGTTACAGCAAACTGCACTTGGAGAAAATCAAATCAATTCTCTAGCGGTTGATAAAGCAAATTCATTCTATCCTAGACCAAACCTTGCAACTCCTTATATTGCTCCTAGTAACGAACTAGAACAAGAAATAGCCAATGTTTGGCAAAAAGTTTTTGGTTTTGAAAAAATAGGAATTGATGACAATTTCTTTGATTTGGGTGGTGATTCTCTGTTGGCAGTTCAAGTTACTGCTGACTTGAAAAAGTTACTAAATAAAGAAATCCCAGTAGTTAGTCTTTATGAAGGTCTAACAATCCGCTCGCTTGCTGAATTATTAAACAGCGATGAAAACGAAAATGATGAAGAAATAACTATTAAGATTGAAGAACAACAAGAGAGAATAAATCGGCGACAACAATATCAAAAACGCCAAAGACTCAACAAAGAAAAACGTGAGACTAGCCTAGTAGAGGTGTAATATCAATTTTTGTTGCTTACTTCTATGAAAATAGGACTAGCCCTTTCAAGGTGACTCGAAAAATCTTCACTTTCCTCTCTGTGTCGCGCCAGTTGCTACAACGGGGAGAACCCCCGCAACGCACTGGCTTCTCTGCGTCTCTGTGGTTAAATAAATTACTTTTAAACCGCAGAGGCGCAGAGTACACAGAGATAATGGATTTGGAATTAGTGCTTGATTTACGCTGTGCTTTACTAAACAGTGCGATTTAACGCGTTATAGCGTTCCAAAAAGTGAGAAAAATGCGGAATTGATGATGAAGGACTTGTGGAATATTGGTGAGTGCGATCGCTAACTCTTCAACTATCAATATTTGTCAATAATTACATACTTAGCAATTAGTAATTAAGTATTTCTTAACAATCAAGGGTAACTGTGAATAATTCAGAAAATTTAGACAATCTGACTGGTTCAGAAATCGCTATTATCGGTATCGCTTGTCGCTTTCCTGGAGCGAATAATGCTGATGATTTTTGGCAAAACTTACGCAATGGCGTACATTCTATTTCTGCTTTAAATGACGAGACTTTGCAAACTGCGGGAGTAAACCCAGATTTATTAAAAAATCCCAATTATGTAAAAGCAGAACCAATTTTAGATGACGTAGAGTCATTTGATGCTGGATTTTTCGGCTACTCTCCGACTGAAGCCGAAATTATGGATCCACAACAACGCCTATTTCTAGAATGCGCTTGGGAAGCGTTTGAAAACGCTGGATACGATCCAAAAACTTATAAGCGTAATATCGGTGTGTTTGCAGGTGCTAAAACCAGCACCTATATGTTTAATTTATTTTCTCATCAAGGTAATCCTCAGTACACTGACCCTTTCCAAGTAGGATTGGGAAATGATTTATCCTGTCTTTCAACGCGTGTTTCTTACAAATTCAATTTGAAAGGGCCGAGTGTTAACGTGCAAACGGCTTGCTCGACTTCTTTGGTAGCAGTACATTTGGCGTGTCAGAGTTTACTGCTTGATGAGTGTCAAATGGCTTTAGCTGGCGGTGTGGCGATTAATGTTCCCCACAGAACGGGTTACCTTTACGAACCTGGAAGCGTTGAGTCACCCGATGGATATGTGCGGACTTTTGATGCTCAAGCACAGGGAACGGTATTTGGCAGTGGTTTAGGTGCTATTGTCTTAAAGCGATTAGAGGATGCGATCGCAGATGGCGATAGTATCTATGCTGTCATTAAAGGTTCGGCAATTAATAATGATGGTTCTCTAAAAGCCAGTTTTACCGCTCCTAATGTCGATGGCCAAACTAAAGTGATTTTAGAGGCGCTGGCGAACGCTCAGGTTGAACCTGAATCTATTAGCTATTTAGAAGCACATGGCACTGGCACGCAAATAGGCGATCCGATTGAAATTAGAGCGCTAACCAAAGCTTTTCGTACCAGCACCCAAGTAAAACAATACTGTGCGATCGGTTCGGTGAAATCTAATATCGGTCATCTTGATGCTGCTGCTGGTATTTCTGGCTTAATCAAAACGGCATTAGCGCTCAAACATCAACAAATACCCCCCACGCTGCACTATCAGCAACCTAATCCCAAAATAGATTTTGTCAACAGTCCCTTCTACGTCAATACCCAGTTAAGCGAGTGGTCGGCGAAAAATACACCCCGGCGCGCAGGTGTGAGTTCTTTTGGTGTTGGTAGCACTAATGTGCATGTGGTGATGGAAGAAGCGCCTGTTCTCGAACCATCCAACGATACTCAACCTTGGCAAGTGTTGCTGTTATCTGCGAAAACTGCTGCTGCTTTGGAGACGACAACTGCTAATTTGGCAAAGCATCTCAAGCAAAATCCCACACTCAACCTTGCTGATGTTGCCTACACCCTACAAGTCGGTCGCCACCCTTGGCAATACCGCCGCATGGTAGTTTGTCGCGACATTGAAGAAGCTATCTCCTTATTAGAGTCCCCACAGCCCGATCGCGTCTTTGATGATGTGCCAGAAACAAGCGATCGCCCAGTGGCGTTTATGTTCAGCGGACAGGGCGCTCAGTACGTACAGATGGCTCGCGATTTATACCAAAACTTGCCTACTTTCCGTAAGGAAGTTGATAGATGCTGCACTTTGCTGAAATCGCATTTGCCATTAGATTTGCGTCAGATAATTTATCCTACCAATCCCGAAGCAGAACAACTGGCACAGCAGCAACTCACGCAAACATCAATTACTCAACCAGCACTATTTGTCATTGAGTACGCTTTGGCGAAACTGTGGATGTCTTGGGGTGTTCGCCCAGCAGCCGCGATTGGTCACAGCATTGGCGAATATGTAGCGGCTTGCTTGGCAGGAGTTTTCTCCTTAGAAGATGCCTTGAAGCTGGTGGCAACTCGCGGTCGGCTTATGCAGAGTGTACCATCAGGCGCAATGCTGGCAGTAGCGCTACCGTCCGCAGAAGTACTGCCATTACTCGGTCAAGAATTATCTTTGGCAGTAGTTAACGCTCCCAATCAATGCGTAGTTGCTGGAGCCAAAGAACACTTAGTCGAGTTGCAAACAAAGCTCGAACATCAAGGTGTAAAGTGTCGCGAACTTCACACCTCCCACGCCTTCCATTCGCTAATGATGGAACCTATTTTAGATGAGTTTCAGGCGCAGGTTGAAAAAGTCGCGCTGAAAGCTCCCCAACTCCCTTATATATCCAACGTTACAGGAAAATGGATAACCGCAGCAGAAGCCACAAACCCCCGCTACTGGGTACAACACTTGCGTCAAACGGTGCAGTTTGCTGACGGCGTGCAAACATTGCTGCAAGACAGCAAACGCATATTGTTAGAAATTGGCCCGGGAAACACACTGGCTACCTTGGCAAGACAACAAATCGTTGCTGGAGAACAGATAGTACTGACCTCACTGCGCCATCCCAAAGAAGCGATCGCAGATTTGCCATTTTTGCTGACAACAGCTGGCAGACTATGGTTAAGCGGCGCGTCGGTAGTCTGGGAGCAGATGAGGGCAGCAGAAACCCGATATCGCGTACCATTACCAACTTATCCTTTTGAACACCAACGGTATTGGGTAGATTTTCAACTCCAAACCTCACAACAAACTCAGCCAGAAGTTGTTTCCCTACGCAAAAAGCCGGATATTACCGACTGGTTCTACATTCCCTCTTGGAAGCGAACAATGCCGCCTTTGCCTGCGACTTTATCGGAGTTAACATCACAGCGATGGCTATTGTTCGTTGACGAATGCGGTGTTGGCGAATTGCTAGCACAACAACTGCAAGCTGGCGGACAGCAAGTGATTTGCGTGCATACAGGTAACTCCTTTAGCAAAGTTGCCACAGGACACTACACCCTCAATCCCACGCAACGGCCAGACTATGACAGCTTGTTAAAAGAGTTGCAGACAATAGAAATGCTGCCACAACAAATTGTACATTTGTGGAGTGTCACCGCACCTTTAGAGCCAGCCCAAACAACGCAGGTAATAAAGCAAGCCGACACATTCTTTTATCAGTTGCTATTTTTAGCCCAAGCGCTAGGACAGCAAAATCTCAGCGATAAGTTACAGCTGGCGGTAGTGTCCAATAACTTGCAAAATGTTACTGACTTAGAAGTACCATCTCTAGAAAAAGCGGTTGTGCTTGGCCCCTGTCGGGTAATTCCTCGCGAGTTTCCCAATATTAATTGTCGCAGTATTGATATCACTTTGCCCCAAGCTCACAAAGAGAAACTCAGCGACCAAATCTTAGCAGAATTGCTGCAAGAATCAATTGAGAATGTAGTTGCTTATCGAGGAAATCAACGCTGGGTACAAACCTTTGAAACAGTACCATTAGCTAATCAAAGCAAAGCTATTTCCCGGTTACGACAAGGCGGAGTTTATCTAATTACTGGCGGGATGGGCGGTATTGGACTTGTACTGGCAGAACATCTAGCTAAAACGGTACAAGCACGGCTAGTTTTAACTCAACGTTCGGCATTTCCCCAAGCACAAGATTGGGAAAGTTGGCTAGCGACTCACGATCTTAATGATGATACAAGTCACAAAATCCGCAAAATACAAGCATTGCAAGCCTTGGGAGCAGAGGTTTTAGTTGTTAGCGCTGACGTTGTTAACTACGAACAAATGCAGAAAGTGCTGCAACAAACCTACGAACAATTTGGCGAATTGCACGGTGTCATCCATGCGGCTGGTATTGCTGGTGGAGGGATGATTCAACTGAAAACTCCAGAGATGGCAAACAAGGTGCTGTCACCAAAAGTAACTGGAACCTTAATACTGGGTGAATTATTGCAGGATGTGCAGTTAGATTTCCTGATCCTTTGCTCATCTTTGCAATCAATTATGGGTGAGTTTGGACAGGTTGATTATTGTGCTGCTAATGCCTTTTTGGACGCTTTTGCTCAATATTACACTGCTAAACATAACGTATTTACCACAGCAATTAACTGGGATTTATGGGAGGATGTTGGCATTAAAGTCAATACAGCAATACCGATGTGGATGCAAAAGCTGCGACAAGGTGCTGTTGGTTTTGAAGTGGCTCATCCACTATTAGATAGATGTGTGGAAGAATCACCCGAACGAGAAGTATTTTTAACTGACTTTAGCATTAGTAAGCATTGGGTTTTAAATGAGCATAAGGTAGTGGGATATGCCATCCTTCCTGGTACAGCTTATTTAGAAATAGCTAGGGCTGCTTTTGCCAAACACGCCGATAACCGTATCGTGGAAATCCGCGAAACATCTTTCTTGCAACCTTTAATTATCCCTGAAAACGGCAACCAAGAAGTCTATACAATATTGAACAAATCCCAAGACATTTTTGAATTTACAGTTGCCAGTGGTGATGGGCAACAGCAAGAACACGCCACAGGCAAAATAGTTTGTGTAGCGCCTGAACCGCCCAAACAATATAATATTCAAGAGATTTTTAACAGATGTCCTCATGTCCAGGATATTGTAAATGCTCCCGAAAAGTATGATGTTGACAATCAACAATCTATGCAATTTGGCCCCCGATGGCAGAGTTTAAAACAGGTACACTTTGGCAAAAACGAAGCTGTAGCAATGCTCGAACTGCCACAAGAGTATGCAGCAGAAGTAGAACAGTTCGCTTTACATCCGGCATTATTAGATGTTGCCGTGACGTTAGCTCAGGAAGAAGGAGGCGCTGATTATTTTCCTTTCTGGTACAACCGCATTCGTATTAAAGCATCCTTACCTAGCAAGGTTTATAGCTACGTCAAGCACAAAGGCGATCGCGATCCCTCTAAGGAAGCTATAAGTTTTGATGTCGTAATTATGGATGAATCTGGAATTGAACTCGTCCAAATTGAAGGTTTTACATTGAAGAAAGTAACCGATTTAGGCGTGTTTGATTTTGCAGCTAACAGCGATGATTCTCAACAACTACCAGAGGAAAACGTTTTGGGAGAAGGCATCTTATCCCATGAGGGAGTTGAAGTGTTTACAAGGGTGTTGAGCCGGAATATGCTACCCCAAATTCTCGTTTCTACAACCGATTTGCAAGCCTCAATCGAACAAGTTGCTCTGTTGATGCAATCAAATATCGGCGAAGAAATCGAAAAAATTCAGGGAACGACAAAACATCCCAGACCAAAATTACAAACTCCCTATGTTGCGCCCAGAAGTGAGCTAGAACGAACCTTAGCAGAAATTTGGCAAGCGGTGATTGGCATTGAACCAATGGGAATTCACGATAACTTCTTTGAGTTAGGCGGAGACTCAGTTCTAGCTATCAGAATCATCGCCAAAGCTAACGAAGCAGGATTGCAACTCTCACCACCACAACTATTTCAACATCAAACGATCGCCTCCCTTGCAGAAGTCATTGGCAGTTCTGCTGAATTAGTTCAACAAACAGCAATTGAACCAGTATCGCTCACACCTCTATTGGATCGACAAAGTTTAGAGGATTTGCTGGAAACGGAGTCAAATGTGGAAGATGTGTATCCACTGACACCCATGCAACAGGAGATGTTAATCCAGTCTCAACGCGCCCAAACAGCAGGTTTGTATTTCCTGCAATTTGACAGCACTTTCCGGGGGAAAATCGATTATCAAGCATTTACACAAGCTTGGCAGCAGCTAGTAGATAGACATGCAGTATTGCGTACCTCCTTTAAATGGGAAGGTTTAGCCGAAAAGGTACAAATTGTCCGCACCCATGTAAACTTATCTTGGGAGCGACACGACTGGCGGCAATTGTCACCAACCCAACAGCAACAGCAACTAGAAGCCTTTTTAAACGCAGATCGAGAACGGGGTTTTGACCATACCCAAGCTCCCTTGATGCGATTGGCGTTAATTCAGATGGCTGATGATGTGCATCAATTTGTTTGGAGCATCCACCATATATTGATGGATGGCTGGTGTTTTACGTTGATATTACAAGAAGTCTTTGCTCTTTATGAGGCATTCCGACAAAACCAAAAACTAGAACTAGAAAGCATTCGTCCCTACCGCAACTATATTGCTTGGTTACAGCAACAGGATATGTCCAAAGCGGAATCTTTCTGGCGACAAGCATTACAGGGTTTTAAGAGCCAAAATCTTCTGGGTACAAATCGACCTGCTAGTGACTGGCTCCAAGTTAAAGAAGAGTACGGATTGCAAACACTGCGTTTGTCAGCAGAACTCACGACTGCCCTTCAGTCCTTAGCACGCCAGTCTCAGATTACCCTCAACACTCTGATAGAAGGAGCTTGGGGCATATTTTTGAATAAGTTTAGCGGCAACAACGATGTAGCTTTTGGAATTAGCGTTTCTGGTCGTCCCACGGATTTAAAAGGCGCTGATTCCATGATTGGACTGTTTACCAACCTGCTACCAGCCCGCGTACAAATTTCATCAGATGCGCCTGTTCTACCTTGGTTAAAACATTTCCAAACCAAACAAGTCGAGTTACGCCAGTATGAATACAGTCCCCTGACGCTGGTACATCAGTGGAGCGAAGTACCAAAAAACCAACCTTTGTTTGAAAGTATCTTGCGGTTCCAGAATTACCCAATTGATGATTCCTTGGGAGAGCGTTTGTCAAGTTTGAAAATCGAAGGTTTCCGCGCTACTGACTTTTGGTCTTACCCACTCTGCATTGCTGTTACCCCTGGTGTAGAAATGTTCGTGGAAATGACCTACGATTACCGCTATTTTGACACTGAGGCGATCGCCCGCATACTCAACTATTTGCAGACATTACTAGCAAGCATGGTAGCGAATCCCAACCAACAGATTATCGAACTACCACATTGGACATAAGTAGGGCTTACGCAAGAAATCTCTCAAACTCCTATTTCTCCGTGTTCTCTGCGTCCTCTGTGGTTCGATTTTCCGTTACCTGTGCGTAAGTCCTGATAAGCAAAGCGAATGGCAGAAAATGGCAACCTTAACTTCCAGCAGTAAATTCTCAGTTTTTGTTCTCATCTGGTTTGGACAACTTGTCTCCTTAATCGGCTCCGGTTTGACTCGTTTTGCCTTGGGTATTTGGGTATATCAACGCACTGGTTCAGTAACTCAGTTTGGGCTGATTTTACTGTTCACTACATTGCCAGGTATTCTCCTTTCCCCAGTAGCAGGCGCACTCATCGACCGCTGGCCCAGGCGTTTTTGTATGATTCTGAGTGACAGTGGCGCGGCATTGAGTACCCTCGTCATCGCTTTGTTACTATTTACTGGCAAGCTAGAAATCTGGCATATTTATCTGGCAAGTGCGGTCAGTTCTGCCTTCAGTGCTTTCCAATGGCCTGCCTATGCTGCTGCTACTACCCTCCTTGTTCCCAAGCAACTTCTGGGGCGTGCCAATGGCATGGTCGAGGCAGCAGAGGCTGCGGCTGAGATTCTTTCACCTGCGATCGCTGGTGTACTGATTGCAACTATTAAGATACAAGGCATCATTTTTATTGACTTTGCCACGTTTATTTTCTCCGTCATCACTCTGTTGTGCGTCCACTTTCCCGAAGTCAGGACTATTACTGAGGGTAAAGCAAAGAAAGAGCCTTTGCTGCGGGAGGCTGCCTTTGGCTGGACTTATATTACTGGGCGATCGGGGCTATTAGCGTTGTTAGTATTTATTGCTGTCGTCAATTTTCTCACAGGAGTGGTCAACGTATTAGTGACACCATTAGTACTCGCTTTTGCACCAGTCACTGTGCTTGGTAGTGTCATGTCCGTTGGCGGTAGCGGTATGCTCATCGGCAGTCTGCTGATGAGCATCTGGGGTGGGGTCAAGCGTCCTATATATGCTGTACTCAGCTTTACGCTACTGGGAGGGTTGAGCATTATGTTTGCTGGACTGCGCCCCTCTATTCCTGTATTTTTTGTGACAGCGTTCCTCTACTTCTTTGGTTTGCCAATTATTAACGCCTCCGGCCAGGTAATATGGCAGAAAAAAGTTGCACCTGATATTCAGGGGCGGGTGTTTGCTGTGCGGCGAATGATTGCTTGGGGTGCTTTACCACTTGCCTATTTGCTAGCCGGGCCGTTAGCCGATCGCGTGTTTAATCCACTGCTAGTTGCGAACGGGCCATTGGCTGCAAGTATCGGCCGGATTATCGGTGTCGGGCCAGGGTATGGTATTGCTCTGTTATTTGTGGTTATGGGAACGCTGACCGTATTTGCAGCGATCGCTGGCTATTTTTATCCACGTTTGCGATTTGTAGAAGAAGAACTACCTGATGCTCATATCAATTCGTAATTCGTAATTCGTAATTCGTAATTAAGAAAGTCTGATTTAGTTTGGGTTCCTGGGTTTGGATCTGTATCATTATTTTTGGTAAATAGTATCAGTAGAGAGGAAGGGCGCGGTCAAACTTAACTAAAATTAATCTGCTTATCTACTAGCAGAAATCTGAAATCACCAATTATCAAGTTGATTAATTACTTATCTGAAAATAGGCAAGAAATCACAATGAATATATCTGAAAAAGAAAACATCACAATTTACAAAGTCGTAGTAAATCACGAAGAACAGTATTCAATATGGCTTGCTAACCAAGAAAATGCTCCCGGTTGGCAGTACGCGGGTAAAACTGGGTCTAAAGAGGAATGTTTGTCCTACATTAAACAAGTCTGGACTGACATGAGACCCCTTAGTCTTCGCCAAAAAATGCAGGAAGCATTTTAGATATAACCTCTGTAAAGGCGTTGCACTTAATGTCTTTACAGCGTGGTTTATCTAACTAAAAATAGCAAATAAAAATATTAGCTGGCTGATGAAATATTTTAAATTTATTACCTTTTTGTTTATCTTATCTCTGGTATTTTTGGGCATTTATCAGCTAAATCCTCCCCGTGCAGTGGGCATCAATGCACCTCTTGTAGAGTTTTCTGCTGGTCGGGCAATGAAACACCTTGAAGTTATTGCCCAAAAACCTCACCCTATTAATTCACCAGAACATGTAAAGGTGTGTGACTATATCTTAAAAGAATTAACAGCATTAGGTCTTAAACCAGAAGTTCAGAAAACAACAGCTGTTAACAATAAAAATGGCGCTCCCTTTGCTGCTGGAACTGTACATAATATTCTTGTCAAACTTCCAGGAAGTAATAGTACTAAAGCAATTTTACTTACTGCTCATTATGATTCAGTAATCAACAGTCCTGGCGCTAGTGATGATGGTGCTGCTGTTGCGGGAATGCTAGAAACAGTTAGAGCGTTAAAGGTGGGTTCGTCGTTAAAAAATGATGTAATTTTTTTGTTTACTGATGGTGAAGAAGCTGGTTTGCTAGGAGCGATCGCTTTTGTTGAAGAACATCCGTGGAAAAAAGATGTTGGTTTAGCAGTAAATTTTGAAGCTAGGGGAAATAGTGGTCCCTCACTTATGTTTGAAACCAATAGTGAAAATGGATGGCTAATTCAGGAATTTGCTAAGGCATTGGTTCATCCAGTTACCAGCTCGCTTTTTAATAGTATTTATAAACAATTACCTAATGATACGGATTTTACTATCTTTAAATCAGCAGATTTTTCTGGGCTGAATTTTGCTTTTATTAATGGTGTCATTTATTATCATACAGCCTATGACAATTTACAGAAAATTAATCATAATAGTCTTCAACATCACGGTAAATATGCCTTAGTATTAACGCGTCATTTTGGGAATTTAGATTTAACAAATATTAAACAGAGTGATGCTGTATACTTTGATATTTTCGCTTCATTCATCGTTAGCTATCCAGAAGCATGGGTAATACCTTTGACAGTTTTAGTAGTTGGATTATTTTTTGGTGTGACAATACTTGGTTTTAAAAAAACACATCTTTCATTCTCTGGAATGACTTTAGGATTTTTAGCTTTATTTATAAATATTATCAGTGTTGCAACAGTTGTCACAATTATTTGGTGGTCTCTTAATAATTTACACAGTGAATATAGAGCGATTATTCAAGGCGATACATATAACAGTAATTTTTACATGATTGCCTTTGTAACGCTCGCTATAGCTATTACATCTGGTGTTTATATTTATTTTTACCAAAAGACAAACATACAAAATTTAACTTTTGGAGCATTACTATGGTGGCTAATATTAATGGTATTAACTAGTATATATCTACCAGGCGCTAGTTATTTATTTACATTGCCATTATTATTAAATCTTGGAGGATGGGGATTTATCTTCGCTACTTCTAAGAATTATCACTTGGGACTAAGTTTTGTTGTTTTATCTGTATGCTCTATTCTAGTAATTATTCTATTTGCTCCTACAATATACCTGATGTTTGTTGCCCTCACCATAAGTATGTCTGGAGTAGTAATGGTGATAGTGGTATTACTACTTGGATTGCTCATTCCCCACCTTTATTTATTTATAACTCCTAACAAATGGGTGTTGCCCGCTACAGCCTTAATGATAAGTTTGAGTTTGATGATTGCTGGTAGTTTGACAGCAGGTTTTGATGCTAATCATCCCAAACCAAATAGTATTTTTTATGCTTTGAATGCAGACACAGGAAAAGCTATCTGGGCTAGTTTTGACGAACAACCAGATGAATGGACATCTCAGTTTCTTTCTCAAAATCCAGAAAAAGTTTCTTTAACTGAATATTTACCTTTTGCATCGAGGCAATTTCTTAAAAATCAGGCTCCTGCACTTTCACTAGCCGCACCGAAGATTATATTACTGAGTGATGATACACGTAACGGTACTAGAACGCTACGTTTGCAGATCATCTCATTAAGGCAAGGACGTATTGTGCGCGTATATCTAGACCCAAAAATAGAAGTTTTAGGAGCTGCTGTTAACAGTAAAAAAATTGGTAATCGAATCAATAATTCCACTAATACTCCCTGGAGCTTGGATTATTTTGGACTTCCTCAAGAGGGTATCGAGCTTACTTTAATAGTCAAACAATCCCAGCCTTTAAAACTAAAAGTAGTCGATCAATCTGATGGCCTTCCTGAAATACCAAATAAAATTTTTCAGAAAAGACCAAATTATATTATGCCTACAGGATTTGGAACTAGTGATTCAACCTTAGTAAGCAAATCTTTTACTTTTTGATCTCTACATCCAAGGTAAGAGCGTCTCAATCAGGCTTGACACAATGAATTAGAAGAATCGACAGTATTGGTAATGAAACAACAACTAAGAACCTGAATCATATTAAATGCGATTAGTGAGCAAAATATATGTGTTTTAATAACATGGCTATCTCTAACCATAAATCGACAAATTCCACATACTTATGTGAATAAGGAGCTTGTTTTGGCGATCGTTTGCAGGCATCAATAACCCACATAGCTACAGAATTTTTACTCAAAATTGAAACGATTGTGAGAATAAACTTTTGAGCCTGTCTAAATATATTTGCTGAAATAAATCCAGATTTAAAAAATATTTATACAAAAATAACCCCTAAGTATGGGGTTAAAGCGATGAGTATTAAATGCCAATTTTATACAGCTATGAGAGAGAAAATTTTTGATTCCTTTAAAACAGTCACATCACATAGCCATTGCCGCTTTGACATCTTCCTCTAATTTAGCTTTAGCTTCTTGAAATTTGCTCGCCAATTTAGTAAGCTCTTCATCACTCATACACTCGCGGACAGCATCAAAAATTTCGCTTTCTTCTTCTTGTACATGATGCTGCACTGCTTGTTGCAATTCACTAAGTTTTTCTTGAAACTCAGGAGCAGTCGGTTGAAGTTCCTTAATTTCTTCTAAAAGTGCGGAAACGTCTTCGTGTTCTTCTTCAGCTTCTTCAACATATTGTTCAGTTTCTTCGTATTCGCGCATTACTGGATAGAAGACTAACTCTTCAGTTCTAGCATGTAAGTTTAATGCTAGATAAATTTGATTGAAGCACTCATACAGTTTCTTTCCTTGAGATTTTTCTGCCTCGCTAAAAAGCTGTTCAACTTGGCGATGCTCTGCTTCAATTAGTGAAAGAATGTTTGTTGCTTGTTTCTTAGCCATTTGATTCTCCTTTGAAAATAATTGAATTTTTGTCATTCTCTACTTAATTTTGCTTGTAAAAATTATAAATAAATCTGTCTTTTTGAGGAATATTGTTATTTAATCTAAATACAATTATTTTTTAATCAAATACAAATTTTCTATCTATATGAGGAGTAATTTAAAATTTTAGTTAATATTTATCTACTGATGGTAGTAGTTTAGGATTAATTGGCAAACCCGATCGTTATGCAAAAGCTAATATGGAAGTTGGCTGCAATCAATCAGTCAAAGCATCAATTGCTTTATGGCATTTGCTCACGAAAAAAGCACCCAAGTTTCCCTGAGGAAAAATGAGCGCTAATAAACAACACCATTACCAAGAGCATCTACCTGACTTGACAGACCGAAGTAGCCATAACAGTAACAGCCATGCAGTAAATAAACTGCAAGTAAAGTTACAAATGTTTTGTTAATAATATTACTTACTGAAGTTGAAGATGCTTTGCTGCACAGACACGTCATCCTCAAACTACTTAGCAGTTTGTTTCTATCGAGAAAAATATACCGCAAGATCTGTTGGAAAATAACGTTAAAAATCACTGAAACCCTTGCACCAGTTAGGTTTAAAGTGTTTTATGACAAAATCGCTGAAATATCTGCCATGACTGAGTTTTAGACATTTTTCAGCTTATTTCCCAACAACTCTATTTTAAAACTGTGGAAAGCTTTGCAACCATTTGAGTACGAGATGAAACCTTAAGCTTGCGAAACATCCTTTTTAAAGCTTGTTTGACAGAGTTCTCAGTAATCCAAAGTTCCGCACTAATTTCTGCATTGGTTCTTCCTTGAGCTACTAAGGAAGCAATTTGCGCTTCACGAGGTGTTAAACGCTCTGTCTGTAATAGCGGCTGTTGCGAATTTGCAGTTGCTACCCAAGTAGAAATGTGCAAACAAAGCGCACTCAAATCTGTGAGATTTTGTAAGTCGAATGCAGGCATTCCTTGCTTACGGGTAAAACCTACCACACCTACTAACTGACCAGCACTGACAATTGGCCCTGCCATGACGTGCCAGTGGTCAGCACGAGGACAAATCAACTTCCACGTCTTAGGTTCTACTACCAAAGCTTCATGAACTGGGGCATGGCGTTCTATCAAGTAGCGCGCAACTGGATTGTATTGAGGTGATAATGCAATTTGCAGTGCTTTTTGGATCTTACTGTCAACTAGAGGAGTTTGAGCAAAGAGAAACAGCCCACATCGTGTAGCTGAAAAATACTCTCTTATTTGGGCGGATATGTGCAAACGCAATGACTGTTCATCTTTAGCTTGAGCAATTGCACGAAATAGAGCTTGTAAGGTAACCATAATTAGCAAATTGTACCCTTTCGAGGTCTAGTAGCAGTATCACAATCAGATTTATCTTAGCTTTAGTTACATTCCGTGTTAGCTTTTTTGGATAACTTTACTATGACTGTAAATCCTGACATTGATGACACACTAATATCCATACGCTGGATTCAAATTAGTTTTTTTATAGCGACAGTATTTTTTAATATCTGTTTAATAACCCAAGTTTTAACTGTTGGACTAGCTTACTTTTACAACTCTGATTGGTGGAACATACATATTTGGCTCGTGCGAGGGTACAGCATACTTTCACTCATTTTGTTGGTATGGGTATTTTTGATTCCCTTTCCCCCAAGAGTCCAGAGCCTGACAGCAAGTATTCCAGTGCTACTTGGACTGCAATTTCTCACAATTCATTTGAAGACTTCTTTTCCTTTGGCAATATTCCACCCACTCATCGGCTTTTCCTTATTGTCTATTTCTACAACCCTAGTTCATCGGATATCGCACATCTTATTTCCCAACGACAACCAAGACAACATCCATTGAGGAAACGCAACCCTTCATTTTTTTAGCACTATTAAAGGAGAAATATAAGTGTCTCAATACGCTCATCCATCAGTTCTTGTTGATACCCAGTGGCTAGCAAATCATTTTAATGACCCAAACGTCCGTATTATCGAAGTGGATATGAGTCCAGAGCCATACAAAAATGCTCATATACCTGGTGCTGTCTTTTGGAACATCTTTACAGACTTACTATTGCCCGATTTGAAAATCAATTTGAATGCGATCGCTTTTGAAAGCCTTATGGCACGCTCAGGCATTACTAATGACACAACAGTAATTGCCTATGGCAGTTACCCTGGAACAGGAGCCTGGATTTTCTGGTTGTTGAAAGTCTTTGGGCATGAGAATGTACGAGTTATCAATGGTGGCTACCAAAAATGGAAGTCAGAAGGTCGTCCACTGGTAACTGAGTTATCTACGTTTCCTGCCACTGATTACTATGCTAAAGCTCCTGATGTCAGCCTTAGAGTATTACATCATGAAGTTCAGGCATCGATTGGCCTGTGCGATCGCGTGTTGTTGGATGTCCGAACACTTCAAGAATACTGTGGTGAATGGTTTTTTAATCAGCCACCAAATGAAGGTGAACGCACTGGACATATTCCAGGTGCAATACATCTTGAGCATATCTTAACTCTCAATGAGGATGGGACTTTTAAATCATTCAACGAATTAAAGCATCTTTATACTAGTAAGGGCATTACGGCTGATAAAGAAGTCTTTCCCTACTGTGCTATCGGTGGGCGTTCTGGATATACCTGGTTTGTTTTGAAGTATTTATTGGGCTATCCAAATGTTCGCAATTACGATGGCTCTTGGAATGAGTGGAGTCGCTTATCTGATGTGGCTATCGAGAGTTCGTAAAAGTTACTATTGTTAATATTCTTACAAATTGACCAGGGTATTTTATTATTAAGGCTAGCATTACCGTCGGATGCAAAAGCGCTACTTGTAGTGGGTATTCATGTTGTCTGAATACAACAATTTAATTTTGATAGAAGACATAGCAGAATATCTCAATTGCTTTTTGGCTGTTAAGCAGTTTGCAATCAGCGAAAGGGGTGGAGTCTATTTACCATCACTACGTCCTATTAAATGTTTGGGGTTAGCACTTGAGCCTGGGGTAGAGTTGTTGGAATGGGTAAACACCCAAAATTTAGATGCACTATTCTTGCATCGACCGTGGAAACTAAAACCAGAACTGATTCCACCCGATTGCGGAGTGATTTCCTATCATTTACCATTTGATGAAAGTTTGACAGTAGGTTTCAATCCCCGCTTGGCTCAAGTGTTGAACATGTCTCAATTAGAGGTATTGGGAGAAAAAGAAAACAGAGCAATTGGAATGTTAGGAAAAATTCCAACTCAAAGCTTTGTGCAATTGTGCAGTTGCATAACTCAAGTTTTTGGTGGACATGAGCAAATATGTACTTCAATTCACACTAATGTGTCATCTATTGCTGTTGTTGGTGCAATTACAGAGAAATTAGTGTATGAAGCGGTAGCTCGTGGTGTTGAAGTTTACATCACAGGACAGTTGCGACAGCCAGCTGTTGAAGCAATACAAAAAACTAAGATCGGGGTAATCGCTGTAGGGCATCGTCGTAGTGAATCATGGGGTTTACGTACCCTAGCTGGAGTATTACAAGAACGCTGGTTTAATTTAAAAGTTGTTGTTTCTAATAATTGAGTTATTGAGATTGTTCCCGCGAACAGTTATTAGTGAAGGTGATGAGCTTTGTACTAATTAACTTCCCTATTGTTCTCAGTGTCAAGAGCTTTTGCGATCGCCTCTTTAATCTAGTCGCTGTAGTCGCTTGGATGTGCAGCAAAGCTGGCTAATAGCACGCTTTCTTTGGGAAGGTTGCAGATGATGCTCCATAATTCATCTGAATGGAACGCCCACGCCGATCGCAAAATAGAATTTGCACATTTAATTCTTGATTCAATGATTCCAAAACTTGCTTAGCGATCGCTACTGTCTCATCTTCGCTACCACCATCTACTACTATTACTTCTTTTGCAGCTGAGTTCAATAAACTCAGTTGGCGCAGGGTGCGCTCTAAACTAGCTGCTTCATTGAAAGTAGGAATAACAATCGAAACTTGAGACATATACTTCCAATAGTTTTATTTTTATTGTTTTTAAAATCCGAGTAACAGTTAAATTCTGATCCATTTCAATACATGAGGATCTTTGTCATAGCGGTAGGTAAAACCGTCTCTAGCGGCAATAGTTTCTCCTTTGCTTGCTTTACTTCTAATAGTCTTAATGGCATAGAAACTTAATTCACTCATTTGCTTATGAGACAGACCTTCATCTGGAGCTTTTTGAATTAATCTTTCTGATTGGCTTTGCAATTCATTATTAAGAATTTTATCTACAGTAATGTGGTTATTTTCAGGAGAGATATGGGTAATTGTTCTTTGATTTCGATAATCTTGTACGGTAACAAGTTGCCAGCTAGAATCTTCTGTAAGTTCGAGAACCCATTGATGATAATCAAATAAGCTTTCTCGATGCCCAACACTGATAAATGTTGTTTTCGTCTCTTGTAACTGTTGATATAAATTGCCTTCGTTAGTTAAATCTAAAGCACTTGTTGCTTCATCTAGTATAGTGAAGCTAGGATGAGTAACTAATAGTCGTGCAAAAGCCAAACGTTGTTGTTCCCCTAGCGATAAGATATTTTCCCAAGGAACTTCTGTATCAAATCCATCAACTCTATTTAGGATATTTTGCAGATTAACTTGTTGCAAAACTTCTTTGAGTTGTGCGTCGGTCATTTGACGATTGGTATTCGGATAAAGTAACTGTTCACGCAAAGTTCCTAATATTATATAAGGACGTTGGGGTAAGAATAATACTTCTTCTAAAGGAGGTCGTATCAAACGACCTGTCCCCGCGTACCACAAACCAGCGATCGCTCTTAATAAAGAACTTTTACCTCGACCACTAGGCCCAACAATCAATAAGCCTTCTCCTGGCTGAACACACACTGACAAGTCTTTGACAATCACTTGCTCATAGTTGGGTGTTTGTAAGGTAACATTTTCAAACGTGAGATGATTATCTTCTATTGTTTTGATGGTACTGACGTTTTCTGGTTGTTTAGCTACTTCTTCTAAAGCAGATGAAAACTCAGCTAAACGTTCAACATAAATAGAAAACCGACCGGAACTTCCAAATTCATTGATTAATTCTGCTAGAGAATTAGCAAAAAGATATGCAGCTAAAGACGCTTGACTAATTTCTCCAAAACTCAGTTTATTTGTAATATATAAAGGACCAAGTATTAAAAACGGAAATATTTCAATTACAGCCTGATATCCTCTATTAAAAATATCTTGGTTTCTTTGCCAGTTAATCTTACGTTTAGTATTTTTTATCAGATGATTAAATCTTTTGCCAATGATATTTGATTCTGGTTTTTCTCCCCTAAAGAAAGCTATTGATTCAGCATGAGTGCGAACATGAGTCAGACAATAGTTGTAGTCAGCTTTAGATTGAAGTTCTTCTTGATTAATCTTATTTAATTCTTGAGTCAAGTAGACGGCGATCGCATTGCCTATAACAGTATAAATAAATAAAATAATTGCAACTTCTTGAGAAATTGACCAAATAATTATTATAAAAGCTGTGATTTCCAGTATTTTTTCCAGGAAAGTAGCTGAAAAAGTCAAAGCATTACTGGTAACAGGTTCGATTTCTTGAGAGAGACGTTGATCTGGATTATCAATATCAGATTTAAAGTTGATTTTGTAGTATGCTCTTTCACGTAAGTATTTTGATAGAGTGTGATTATTTAACCATTGATACCAATCAAGCGCAATTTGCTTTCTAACAAATTTAGAAACTCCTACTAAGACTGTTACCAATATCAGAGCTATACTATAAATCAATACAGTATCAAAAAACTTAGAAATATCCTTTCCTGTAATGATGATATCGACTAAATAGCGATAAAGAAAGTTAGTAGAAACATTTACACCTACAAGTGCAATTATTAATAATATTAAGAGAATGAGCATCCCCCAAGCACGAATCACTTCTGAAAATGCTCTTTCTCCGGGCTTGGTTGGATACCAGTAAGATCCGGCGATCGCTGTGACATTTTCCCAAAATTTAGTAAAATCTGAATAAGTATTTGTTAGGGGTTTATTGCGCGAAACTTGGGCTTGCATATTCTAAAAATATAGTGGTTCTTATTTGAGGAAATAGTAGGAAGCAAGTTGCGATTTGGTTAACAATTGTCATAAATTGGTTATAAATAGAGTTTTTCTTAACTCAATTTCTTTGTGTAGCAATAAAACTACATTTGTAATTTATGATAGTGGTACTACACTATTTTACAGTTAATAGAGTGGGAGAAGGGAAAGAAATTGTATAAATTTCTCCTCTACTTCTCTGCTCTCTTGCTTCCATCCGGTAATTTTAGATTGGTAGACTACCGAGTTAATATGGTTGGTTGGCCTTATTACTAAATGCCATTTTATCTGTTACTAAGTGGTCATCTATAAAACCGCTACTTATGAAGTAGGAAAAGTAAGTTTTCAGTAAAATTTTGTCTAAGACAGGACATATAATATCAGTATTTGCTAATCCATTTATAGTGTTTTGATAGTCAATATGTGGCTCTTGGTAGGTTTCTATTGTGGTTTTGGGTATGATATGTGACAACAATTTTAAGTTATCTGCGTCTGAGATTTTACTATGGCGTGAAATCTCTGAATACCATTGCTCTAAAGAAATCAGTTGCAAAGGGTATCCTAAAGAGTCAATTAAGTTAAATAAATGCTTGATCGGAGTGGAGTAAGGATTGACCAAATGAAATGCTTTGCTTAAAGATTCTTTCTGACATGACAAATGAACAATCATCTTGCTCACATAGTCCACAGGAGTCAAGTTATCTTCTAGGTCAATATCGGGGGCCATTCTCATTTGTAAACAACCTTTGACTAGCCTGCAAAATAAATCTTCTGTGTTACTAATCCCAGTTCGGCTGTGTCCTGTTATCCTTGATGCTCTATAAATAGAAACAGGAAGTCCTAGATCGCGGGCTTGCATAATTAATTTCTCTGCTACCCACTTGCTTTGGACATAGCCATTCTCAAGAGCTTGATATTGGTCAAGGGGATCTGATTCGAGGACTAATCCACCCTCATTTTGAGAAGATGCTGGTAAAACAGATGTTGTTGAGATGAAATGCAAAGGTTTTACCTTGATTTCACTGGCTAGTCGGATGATTTCTTGAGTCCCAAGTACATTAGTGGCTTTTAAAGCAGAGTAAGGATAGATGACATTGATCCAAGCACCACAGTGATAGATGACATCTATATGATTAGCTAACTGCTGAAATTGTGATGTGGAAAGACCTAAATAGTTTTTCGTTAAATCTCCAACTATAGGAATAATGCGATCGCTATTGATTCCCTCCCAGAGTTTGTAGAATTTGAGTTGACTTTGCAGCTTCTGCTGTGCCTGTTCAATATTGGTAGCTCGAATCAGGCAATAAATATCAGCCTGAGTTTGTTGTAGGAGTTCATGCAGTAAATGAATTCCCAAAAAGCCTGTTACTCCCGTTAAAAAGATCCGTTTGGGCTTGTTGATGTAATCAAAAGGCTTGGTTGGAATATGAATGCTTGAATCTAAGACAGCTTCTGCTTTTAAATTGTTGATAGTTGCGGTGGTAATAGTGTCAGCCTGGGTTGTTTGTAAACTATTGACTCCTTTTGCGAGTTCTGCCACTGTAGGATTCTCAAACAGATAACGTAGGGGTAACTCTAGTTGAAAAGCCTCTCTTAACAGAGACATCACCTGCATCGCTCGTAAAGAATTTCCCCCTATGTCAAAAAAGTTGTTGTGAATGCCTAACTGTGTTGTTCCTAAAACACTGCTCCAAATATCTGCTATCAGTTTTTGTGTTGGAGTAGTGGGTAAAACAAAGTTGGTTAGGCCAATGTCTTGGGAGGGAGCGGGTAGCGCGCGACGGTCAACTTTTCCATTAGCAGTGAGTGGCAAAGCCTCCAGCATCACAAAAGCTGTTGGTATCATGTAGTTTGGCAGCTTTTGTTTTAAGAAGCTTTGTAATTCATTTTGGTCTAAGGATGGGTTACTAGAGACAACATAGGCAACTAACTGCTTATTACCTGGTTGGTCTTCTCTTAGCATTACCACTTGGGCAATGATATCAGGATGTTGAACTAATAGACTTTCAATTTCCCCAAGTGCAACGCGAAAACCTCTTATTTTCACTACATCATCAATTCGACCAATAAACTCGATATTGCCATCGGGTAAATAGCGTGCTAAATCCCCAGTTTTATATAATCTACTTCCTCCTACCTCTGGTCTCTCCGCAGTCGCTACAACGGGGAGCCACTGCGTTGGACGGGTTTCCCGGCTTGAAGCAAGTGGCGTGGGAACCCCCGCAACGCGCTGGTCTCTGCTTCCTGCCTTCGCAAACGGGTTGGGAATAAATTTTTCCTCTGTCAATTCCGGACGGTTGAGGTAACCTTGTGCTAGACGCACACCACCAATGTACAATTCGCCTTTAACTCCAATAGGTACTGGTTGGAGATTACTGTCGAGGATGTAGATTTCCGTATTGGCGACAGGACGACCAATGAGGACTGTATTGGTTTTTTCTGATTGGAAATGTTGCACATCATAGACTATGGCTGTAACCGAAGCTTCAGTGGGCCCGTAGGCGTTCAGACAAGTCACACGATTGCCCACCAATTGATGCCACATTGCCACTGTTTCCGGTAGTACTGTATCGCCGCCCACAGTCAATAAGCGTAGACTTTGTGGCACGGTGGCATAGGATTGAGATACTGCTACCATCCATTCATGCCAATAGGCTGGAGTCAGAGTCAAAACACTGAGCTGTTGTTGTTCAATAAACTGGGCAAAATTGGCAAAGGAAGAAAACATTTGAGTCGGTCTTAACACTACTGTTCCGCCTTTAAACCAAGTGGGGAAGATTTCTTCCACTGCGACATCAAAGCCGAAAGCAGCAAATTGTAAGACGCGATCGCTCTTAGTCAGACCAAATGCTTCACTAATAGCACTGCTGTGATTTACCAAAGCTGCATGAGTCAACATCACGCCTTTGGGTTTGCCAGTAGAACCAGAAGTGTACAGTATACAAGCCAAGTTTTCTGGTATGACTTCACTAACCGGATTTTCTGGATTTTGAGAATTCAGTACCTCAAACTCTTTGTCTAAGACAATGACTTTCACACCTTGGACTGGCAAGTAATTGAGTAATGTCTCCTGTGCGATCAGTACAGAAATTTGTGAGTCTTCGGATATGTAAGCTAATCGCTGTTGGGGATAATCAATATCTAGAGGGACATAACCGCCACCAGCTTTGAGGACGGCTAACAATGCTACGGTCATGGATAGCGATCGCTCTAAATAAATCCCTACCAAAATTTCTGGTCCCACACCCAGAGATTGTAGGTAATGTGCTAATTGATTCGCTTGGCTGTTCAACTGCTGATAAGTCAGTTGTTGATTGTCAAATACCACTGCTACTGCATCAGGTGTCAGTTCTGCCTGCTGCTCAAATAATTCATGCAGACATTTATCCCAAGGATAATCAGCCTGAGTATCATTCCACTCAACCAGTAGCTGCTGTTGTTCAACTGCTGTCAGTAGGGGTAATTGGTCAATTCGCTCTTGGGGATTACTAACAACTGCTTCCAACAAAGTCACAAAATGACCAGTCATCCGCTCGATGGTGCTATGGTCAAACAAATCGGTGTTGTACTCCCACACACCCACCATTCCGGTAGCAGTGTTCTGCATTGATAAAGTTAAATCAAATGCTGCCGTTACACTTTTGAGCGACAGTGAACTAACAGTTAACCCATTTAAATCCAACTGAGACACAGGTGAATTTTGCAGGATAAACATCACTTGGAATAGTGGTGTATGGGATAAATCCCGTTCTGGTTGCAACCCTTCTACCAGCATTTCAAAGGGCAAATTTTGATGAGTGTATGCCCCCATTGCTATTTCTCGAACACAACCCAGTAATTCACTAAAGCGCGGATTACCTGCCAAGTCGCTACGCATGACTAAGGTATTGATAAATAAGCCAATTAACCCTTCTATCTCTTGGCGATCGCGGTTAGCAATTGGAGAACCCACTAATATATCTTCTTGTCCTGTATAGCGATAAAGCAGGGTATCATAAGCAGCTAACAGCGTCATGAACAAAGTTACGCCTTGTTCTTGGCTGAGTTTTGTCAACTTATTCGTTAGTTCAGCAGACAGCGCAAACTCCTGAATTGTCCCGTTGTAAGTCTGCACAGCAGGTCTTGGTCTGTCTGTGGGTAGCGATAATAAAGCTGGTGCATCAGCAAGTTTTTGCTGCCAATAATTCAATTGAGTTTGTAATACATCTCCTTGCAACCACTCTCTTTGCCACAGAGCGAAATCTGCGTACTGTATTGGCAATGGTGCTAAAGGTGACTCTTGACCATGAGAATAAGCATTGTACAGGGAAGCTAGTTCAGAGATAAACACACCCATCGACCAACCGTCAGAGACAATATGGTGCATACACAGTAATAAAATGTGTTCTGTCTCAGAAAACACTATTAATGTGCCTCTGACTAATGATTCTGTTGCCAAGTCAAAGGGCTGAGTTGCTTGTTGTTGTAATAATTGCTGTGCAGCAATTTCTTTTTCGCTGGTAGATAAATGCTTAAAGTCAACAACTGATATTGTCCAATTCGTTTGGTTTTGAATAATTTGAGTTGGTATTCCATCAATGGTGATGAAGTTGGTGCGTAACGCTTCGTGACGCGCAATTATTTCTTGTAAGCTTTGTTCTAAGGCCGCAATTTGGAAAGTTCCTTCTAAACGCAATGCTTCGGGCATATTGTAGAAGGGACTATCCGGCTCGAATTGGTCTAAGAACCACAGACGCTGTTGAGCATAAGATAGTGCAAGTTCTGCATTTTCTGACCGCCTTAAAATGGGTGGTGCAGATAGTTCTCTTGTTTGTTGTTGTAACTGCCCTATCAACTGGGATAATTCGGCTACAGTTGCAGCAGCAAATAACTCACGCAGTGGTAGTTCCACTTTGAAGATGTTGCGAATGCGTGAAACTAATTGTGTTGCTAGTAGCGAGTGTCCACCGAGTTCAAAGAAGTTATTATAAATACCCACTTGCTCTACTTTTAGGACTTGCGCCCAAATTTGTGTTAGCAGTTCTTCAATGGGAGTGCGTGGGGCGACATATTTTTCTAGCAGTGTGCTGTCTAAATCTGGTTCTGGTAGGGCGCGGCGGTCAATTTTGCCGTTGGGTGTCAGGGGTAAGGACTCTAAGATTGCAAACGCGCCCGGTATCATGTGTTCTGGTAGTTTGGTTTTTAAGAAGCTACGCAGTTCGTGGGCTGTGGGTTTAGAGTCTTGATGTGGTACGATGTAGGCGACTAGACGTTTGTTACCAGGGCTATCTTGACGGGCGATCGCTACAACTGAGTTAATCTGAGGATGTTGGCTCAGGACGGTTTCAATTTCTCCCAACTCAATGCGGAAGCCCCGGATTTTCACCTGATTGTCGATGCGTCCTATGTATTCAATATTGCCATCTGGTAAATAACGCCCCAAATCCCCAGTTTTATACAATTTTGAATTATCAAAGGGGTTGGTGATAAATTTCTCATTGGTTAATTCAGGACGGTTGAGATAGCTTCGCGCTAGTCCGACACCACCAAGGTACAATTCCCCTGGTACACCAACGGGTACTGGTTGTAAATGTTGGTCAAGGATATAAATTTGCGTATTGGCAATGGGGCGACCGATGGGAATAGTTGTGGCTGTGGCTGCTAAATCCTCTACTAAATACCAAGAAGAAAAAGTAGTATTTTCGGTTGGACCATAAACATGGAGTAAGTGTTGAGGAGCGCCTTTTTCTAGAACTTCCTGCACCCATCTGGGATCGACTGCTTCCCCACCAAATAGTAAATATTTTAAAGAACTAAACGCTTGTGGGACAAGACTGGCTAATTGATTGAATAACGCTGTAGTTAAAAATAAGACGCTGACTTTGTGTGAGCGGATATTGACGGCTAATTGTTCTGGAATCAACAATACGGATTTAGCGATTATGACTAGCACTGCTCCGTGTAGCAATGCTCCCCAAATTTCAAAGGTGACTGCATCAAAAGCAATATTTGCAGCTTGTGCAACACGGTCATCGGCTGTTAGTTGGATGTAATTGGTGTTTAAAACCAGTCGATTTACGGCCTGATGAGTGACGGCGACTCCCTTGGGTATGCCTGTAGAACCGGAGGTATAAATTACATAGGCTAGACTTTCTGCACTGACTGTGCTGTTGAGATTATCCTGATTTGCCAGGGATATGCTGTTCCAGTCGGTGTCTAAGCAGACGACACGCGCTTGATGTCCAGGAAGAAACTCTCGTAATTTCTCTTGAGTTAACAGCACTTTTATCTGAGTGTCTGCGAGCATGAAGCTTAAGCGTTCAGCAGGATATTCAGGGTCAAGTGGCACATAAGCCCCTCCTGCCTTGAGTATCGCCAATAGTCCCACCACCATTTCTAAGGAACGCTCCACACATAACCCTACCAGCACATCTGCTCCAACACCCAATGACTTTAGGTAGTATGCTAACTGGTTGGCGCGACTATTCAACTCGTGATATGTGAGATATTTGTTTTCAAATACTACCGCCACTGCATCGGGTGTGCGTTCTGCCTGCTGCTCAAACAATTGATGAATACATTTATCAGCAGGATAGTCTGTTTGAGTATTGTTCCACTGGAGTAATAACTGTTGTTGCTCAATTTCTGTTAGCAGAGGTAATTCCCCAACTTTCTGATGGGGATTAGTAACTATTGCTGCTAACAAAGTCTGGAAATGACTTATCATCCTAGCAATTGTATCCGCTTCAAACAGATCGCTGTTATATTCCCACGAGCCAATTAATCCCTTCTGTGTCTCCCACATCGAGAGGTTTAAATCAAACTTAGACGTACCCCGCTCTACCATCTCTGGGGTCAGACTAATACCCGGTAACTCTATAGTATCGAGCGAGAAATTTTCCAAAACAAACGACACCTGAAACAAAGGGTTGTAGCCAAGAGAACGTTCCGGCTGTAGTGCTTCTACCACCTGCTCAAATGGTATATCCTGGTTCGCGTGGGCATCCCAGACAACAGAGCGGACTTTTTCGAGTAACTGGGAGAAAGTAGGATTCCCTGCAATCTGGGTACGCAACACCAAGGTATTGACAAAAAAGCCAATTAATGAATCAATTTCTCGGCGATCGCGGTTAGCAAAAGGCGAACCAATGCAAAGGTCATCCTGACCACTGTAACGATGCAGTAAAACGGCAAAAGCTGTCAGCAGGGTCATAAACAAAGTGACACCTGACTTTTGGCTCAGAGCCACCAGTTGAGAGGATAAATGCGCGTCGATTTGAAATTCTGTGGTAGCA
Source organism: Dendronalium sp. ChiSLP03b (assembly GCF_034531165.2). Classification (NCBI taxonomy): domain Bacteria; kingdom Bacillati; phylum Cyanobacteriota; class Cyanophyceae; order Nostocales; family Nostocaceae; genus Dendronalium; species Dendronalium sp. ChiSLP03b. The sequence continues at coordinate 73,945 of NZ_JAVRBR020000097.1, forward strand.
CCAGCAAAAGTCTGCACTGGAGGACGAGGATAATCTGTTGGCAACTCCAACAAGGGTGGTGCGTCAGCTAACTGTTGTTTCCAGTAATCAAGTTGCTTTTTTTGAACTTCTTTAGTTAACCATTGGCGTTGCCAAAGGGCAAAATCAGCATATTGTATCGTTAACTCTGGTAAGGGATATGGTTTTCCTTTTGTAAAAGCTGGATAGAGCACTTCTAATTCTTTGAAGAATACCCCCATTGACCAACCATCCATAATGATGTGGTGCATGGTTAATATCAACAAATGGGATTCTGGTTCTTGTCGCAGTAGGGTAGCTCGAATTAAAGGATCTGTCCCCAAGTCAAAGGACTGGCTAACCTCCTGAGTAATAATCTGTTGCACAGAAGCTGCTGTTAAGTTCTGCACGTCTACCACAGGTATGGTGATGGTTAAACTAGGTCTAATCGCCTGGAAGGGGACACCTTCTACCGTAGAAAAGTTAGTTCGTAAGGCTTCATGACGGCGAATAATTTCGTTGATGCTCTGTTCTAACGCTGTCACGCAGAGCTTACCAACAATTCGCAATTGGAAACTTTCATTGTAAAACGTGCTTTTTCCATCTAATTGATCAAGAAACCACATCCTCTGCTGGGCAAAAGATAAAGGCAAATCTTTATCTCTAGAAACTGGAACTAGAGGGATAGAAGTTAATTGTGTGGCTGTTTGAGCTTCTTGGAGAAAAGCCAGGATTTCTGTTTTCCGTTCCTTGAGTTCCTGCTTTATTTCTGCTGTCATTGCTCCTTTGGGAGCGCGATAGCGTAACTGATTATCTTCAATCCAGATTTTGATATCTAAAGTATTTAGTAAAGATAAAAATTCAAATATTAACATTTTATAAATAATCCTCTTCGTATTCTTGATCGAGTGTTTCAATAAAGGTATTCTTGCTTTGGGTTACTGTTTGAATCGCCTCAATGGTTTGAGCTAAACCAACAATGGTAGGCGCTTGAAACAAACGCTGGAGAGACAATTCTAGAGACAAATCTTCGCGTAACCGCGCAATTACTTGACCAGCTAACAGGGAATTTCCTCCTAACTCGAAAAAGTTGTCGTGAATGCCTAAAAGTGGCACTCTCAGAACTTGCTGCCAACATTGAGCAATTTTGAACTCTATCTCGTTGCGTGGTTCTATGCGCTCCCTAATTTCCTGAGAGTTAATTTTCCTAATTAGGCTGGCGCGGTCAATTTTGCCGTTTTCGAGGCAAGGCATTTCTGGCAGTTGTACTAAGTTGCAAGTACAAGAAGTTCCAAAGCGGTCTTGCACTCGCAAATCTGGTAATTTAACCTCATCACCTGTGGTCGTGAAATAAACAGTTAACTTCTGTAAATTAAAGAGTTGAGATTGCCAACGTTGAATGTTTTGGTTGTTACCATCCAAACCTATCAATAGATTTGTTTGTTGGTGTTGTAAACAGGACAGCATTGAAGAGATTGCTTGAGAGGAAGACATGACATAGAAACCTTTAGCGCGGATCAGATTCTTCATCTGATATCCTTGGCTCATTCCTGTTTCATCCCACATACTCCAACTGAAACAATAGCTTGCTAATTCACTGTGGGAATTTTGGTAATGAGAAAAGCGATCGAGAAAACTATTAGCAGCAGCATAAGCACCAACAGCAGTACTACCAAAAAAACCGTGTGCCGAAGAAAAGTTTATAAAAATACTGCCCTGATTGTCTTTGAGTAATTGATGCAATGCCCAAGCACCCAACACTTTGGGACGCAGTATTGCTGCTAAATTCTCCTGAGTCTCATCAAGTACAAGTTGCTCATGAAAAGTTCCAGCTAAATGAAGTATCCCATCCAAATTTTTACTCCATTTGGATTGGGCTTCTTCAACGATTATTTGTAACTGTTTTAAATCACAAATATCAACAGTTTCGTAAATTACTTCTCCCCCAAGCTGCTCTAATTCTTGATAGACTTTTATGCGTCTTTCTGAAGTTAAAGGAGTTCTGCCAACTAACAGTAATCTAGCTTGGTAATGTTTTAGCAAATATCGTGCAATTTCAATAGCAATACCACCAAGTCCTCCTGCGATCAAATAAGTCCCACCTTGCTTGAAGCTAATTGAGGATTTAGGTTTGCTTGTAAAATCAACTTTTTCTAGACGAGGAACAAAACGCTGCCCATTTCTGTAAGCTACTTCTCGTTCTTTTGAAGAAACTTGTATCTCTTGTAAGATAAAATATCCATTTGTTTTAACTTCAGCAAAGGTTAAATCAATGTGGCGACAGTTTAACCAAGGTAATTCTTGAGGAATCGTTTTCAATAGCCCTAATACTGCTGATTTCTCATAAGCTATAGGGTCATCTGAAGAAATGGATTGAATATGAGAAGAAATAAATAGCAATTGAACTGAATTGTCAACACCCTGAACTTTGGCTAAAGCTTGAACTAGGAACAATAAACTGTATATTCCATGTTCTTGTGCTTGTTCCAGAGCATCAATGCTTTTGACTTCACCAATATATTGGTCATAAGTCCATAAGTGCAGAATCTGCTCAATAATAATATTATCTGTTGCTAGGGATTCGAGTAATAGTTGGTAGTCCTTGCGTTGTCCTGGGGTAATTGTGTAGTGTGAGCGATTTATTTTGCGGAAATCATCTCCGGGTGAAATAGTTATGTATGGCAGGTTATATTCTGTCAATATTTGACATAAATAAGACCCCAACCCGCAAGAATCTAGAAATACTAAAGTGGAATTAGTAACAGTTAAAGCAGAATTAAAAGTAATGGGAGATTTGGGTTGCCATGCTTGACGGTAGAACCAGTTGGGAATGGTATTGGCATTACCCAGTAATATATCAATGCATTTAATAATTGATTTGAACTCGCCTGTATGGAAACGCTGGCTCAGTTGCGATCGCTGAATTTTCCCAATAGCAGTTTTCGGAATAATTTCTTTATTGACTGGAATTAAATAATCTGGATTTATACCTACTTTATTAACAACAGCAGTACGAATTTCCCTAAGCAGAGCTAACAAACTGGCATCATCAGTAACAGAAGTATTGAAAAAGATAGCTAGTTTATCAGTATTAATTCCTGGTTGTCTGACTGCACAGGTAGCTGTATAAGAAACTTCTACTCCTTCGATTTCTTCAACAGCGGCCTCGATTTCGTGACAGTAGTAGTTTAGTCCATTGATGATAATGACATCTTTCTGCCGACCAGTAATAGTTAAACGTCCTTGATGGAGAAATCCCAAATCCCCCGTATTAAACCAACCATTGGCGGTAAAAACTTCTTGGTTTGCTTGGGGATTCTGATAGTAACCACTAGTAACAGATGCACCTTTTACTTGTAAACGACCAATGGTATTTTCTGTAACTACCTGTTCATTTTCATCAACAATCCGCAACCAAGCGCCAGCAATAGGTGGCCCTAGTTCTACAAATAAACTATCATCTGATGAAGTTTCGAGAGCAAAGCTGTCAGAGTAAGTAATACCAGAAGAAGTTTCGCTCATCCCAAAGGCTGGATGAATTGCATCGGTTGGTAAACCATAAGGGCGAAGCAGCTTTAAAAAACTCCTGGCTATCTTAGTGACAATGGGTTCTCCTGCGTTGATGATAAAACGCATTGATGATAAATCCCACTGTTTTTGCTGAATATCGTTCGCGCGATACCGTTCGCGCAGCGTTCCGTAGGAAAGGTCACCAAAGGCATCGCAAATGAGGGAAAAGGCAAAGTTAGGGGCCCAACTAATCGTTGCTTGATGAAAGTCAATCAAATCTAGCCACTTGAGTGGATTCTGCACAATCAAGTCAGTTGGTACATGAATTTGTTGGCAACCTAAACTAACAGCCATAATACTAAGAGATACCAATGCACCGACATGATCCAAAGGCATCCAGTTTAAAACGCTTTCCTGGCTTGAGAAATGACCCATTAAAATTAAGCCAGTCGTCATACTCAAGATGTTGCGATGATTGAGCATCACACACTTGGGTATTCCAGTGCTTCCAGAGGTCAAAAACAAAATCGCTAAATCCTCTGGCTGACTTTGATGTAATTGGAAATCCGGTTCACACTCACGCAACTTATCAACAGTTGCAATTTGAAAGCTTTTTAAGTTGAACAGCCTGAAAAAATCATCAATGTTAGAAGCTAAAGAAACACTTGTCAGCACTAGGGGTTTCTCTAGCATCTGCCATGTGTTTTGTAATTTGCTGGCGGTACTATTGCCTGGCTTGTATGTTGGGGCGATAGATACTGGCACAGGAACAAAGCCCCCAAGCACACAACCCCAAAAAGCACTCAGGAAATCTTGATTATCTTCTAGTTGAAAAATTACTTTATCTTGGGGCTTGAGTCCTAGCTTTCTCAATCCAGCTAAAATTCTTTGGGCATCCTGCCATAATTGGCGATAAGACTGCACTCTTTTACTACCATCATGTTGAACGTAAATAATACCTTTAGTTGAAGTTTCAGCTGCTCGTTGCAATACTTGGGCTAAAGTTTTGGGAGCATCTTCGGAGTATTGCAGTGGTTCCCCGTGACTAATGGCTAACTTATGTGACGAAGACGGGTTCTTGTTTTCTATATTTTGACTAGGTGTGGTTACTTGTATCTTTTGTTGGCTATCCTCAGAGACGTAGGCGCAGTCCGTCGCAGACATCGCTTGAGTGTCACCTAGCAAATCCTCCAAATGCACAGGAGGCATACTTGCCACTTTTGGTTCAATTACCACCGCAACACGTTCGATTTCTGATAATAAATCTATTTGCCCTTCTATACGATATATTAAGTCAGAGTCAATAACTTCTAAACTGGCTAGAGTAGTTTCATCTATCTGCCCTGCATCTGTTAGGGGTATGGTAGATATTAGTACAAATGCTGTGGGTATCAATTCGCTAGGCAGAATTGTTTGCAGGTGAGACAACAATTGTTCTGGTACAAATAAGCCTGAAGGAACTATATAGGCAACTAGTTCTTGTTTTCGCGTTTTGGTTTGTCTTTCTCTGACTACACAATCATCTACAGTCAAACTCGACCTAATAGCAACTTCTATTTTTTGGCATAGAAAAATTTGATTGCTTGAGGTCGCTAAAATTTGACTATGATTATTTAAATACACAATATTAAACTCCACTGTTCATGAATTAAAATTGTTCGTAATCAAATATCACACATCTATCTATTCTACTTATTTATTTTTTATATAACTAACAGTAAATAGCATAAATAATCTCATCTGTTTCAATAAAATACAATAGCATTTAAAATATTTATATCTCCAAATAAAAATAAATTGTAGTTGTTCAAATCTGAGTAAACGTTAAATTCCGATCCATTTCAGCACATGAGGATCTTTGTTATAGCGATAGGTAAAGCCGTCTCTAGCGGCAATAGTCTCTCCTTGATTATTGATTGGTAGCTTATTTTGTAAATGAGTTTGTGTTAATAAGATAGGTGTTTGTACATCTTCCAGCATGAACGCTAATCTTTCGGTAGGATAAGCTGGATCTAGTGGAACATAAGCCACTCCCGCTTTGAAAATAGCGAGTATTCCGATTACCATTTCTAAGGAGCGCTCAACACAAATTCCCACCCGAACTTCTGGTTTAACTCCTAGCGATCGCAAATAATGAGCTAATTGATTGGCACTGTTATTTAATTCCCGATAAGTTAAATGTTGTTGTTGATATACAACCGCTATGGCATCGGAAATTTTTTCTACCTGTTCTTCAAATAAAACATGAAAACATGTATAATTAAAGCAATTTATTTGTTGATGATTTTCTAGTGTAATTATTTCTTTTTCTTCATCTGCACTGATTAAAAATAATTGAAAAATATATTGTTGTAAATTATTTGCCATTTTTCCCAGCAATGTTTGGAAATGCCCAATCATGCAGTCAATCGCTTGTTCGTCAAAGCAGCTAGTATCATAAACAATCCTGCCTGCTAATTGTGAACCGGGATTAATTACTAATGTGATAGGATAATTTGTGCGCTCAAAACAACTAATATGACTAATTGCTAATGTTGTTTTGGTTTCTTGTTTAGCAGAATCTAGCGGATAATTTTCAAATATTAAAATACTTTCAAAAAGTGGTAATCCTGTCGGAATCTCACTTAATTGTTGAATTTCGGCAAGAGAAAAATAAGCATATTGTTCTTGTTCTAATGCTTGAGTTTGTAATTGCTTGAGCCAGGATAATAATTCTGTTTTTCCGTTAACCTGTGTCCGTATTGGGAGAGTGTTAATCAATAGTCCCACCATTGAGTCTACTTGCTCAAACGTCGGTGGACGACCAGATACAGTTGCACCAAAGACTATATCACTTTCCCCTCTGTAGCGGAAAATTAGTAACGCCCATGCTCCCTGCACCAAATTATTCAAAGTTAAATGGTGCTGTCGCGCTGCAAATTGCAATTTTTCAGTTACCGTTTGAGATAATTGAAAACATCGCTCATGATATGTTCCCTTTCCCTTTTTACCCCCCAATAAAGTAGGAGTTTCAAACCCCTGAAGAGTTTTTTGCCAAAAGTTTTTTGCTTTATCGCTATCCTGTTGCTGTAACCATTCAATATATTCTCGATACGGACGAACTCCTTGGAGGCATAAATTTTCGCCTCGCTGATTTGCTTCATAAAAAGCTAGAACTTCTTTAAGGACAATCTGCATTGACCAGCCATCTAAGAGGATATGATGATGACTCCAAATAAATTGGTATTTCTGCTCTCCTAGCTGAATGATAGTAAAGTGCATTAGAGGTGCTTGAGCCAAATCAAATCCCTTTTGGCGATCGCTGCCTAATTGAAATAAGGCGACTCGTGCGATCGCTCCCGTAGCAAAATCCAAACTAGCCTGGAGTTCAGCATCTTTAGTGGCGCTCGCTGTTTGCTGTTCTGCTGGCGAAAGGTGCGATAAATCAAAGATGCTCAATGGTACAGATTCCTGGGTAGCGGCGTTAATTTGCAGCCAGTTTTCCCCTTCCTGCACAAACCGCAAACGCAAAGCATCGTGATGCGCTAACAATTGCTGTACTATTTGCTCCAATAGTTCAGGTTGCACATCTGACGGAACTTCTAGCAGTGCAGACTGGTTAAAGTAAGTAGGCTCGGGTAATTTCTGCTCAAAAAACCAATGTTGAATCAAATTCATCAAGGAGCGATGTTCAATCATCACCCCTTTGGGTTTACCCGTAGAACCAGAGGTATAAATACTGTAAGCCAGGTTATTTAGTTGAACCTTGCTAATTGGATTGGCTGTACTATGGGTTGCGATTAATTCCCAATCTGGATCTAAACAAATTGTTTTTCCGGTATAACCTAGCAATTTATCTTGGAATTTATCTTGCGTCAGCAAAAAGCCAAGTTGCGTATCTGCGAGAATATCAGCGATTCGCTCTTGGGGATAAGCTGGGTCAAGGGGAACATAAGCACCACCAGCTTTGAGAATGCCGAGTAAGCCAGCGATCGCGTCTAGGGAACGCTCAACGCAGATACCTATTAGGGTTTCTGATTTGACTCCCAAACTTTGTAGATAGTGGGCAATTTTGTTGGAGCGATCGCTCAATTCGCGGTAAGTTAATCTTTGCCCATCCTGCTCTACAGCTACAGCATCGGGCGTTAATTCTACCTGAGCCTCAAACAACTTCTGGATACAGTGTTTCTCAGTATATTCCCTATGAGTCTGATTCCATTCCCCTAGCAATTTTTGTTGAGATGGAGTGACCAGAGGTATTTGACCAATTTGTTGTTCTGGGTTAGCTACTATCTCGATAAGTACCTGTTCATACTGCTCTAGCATCGCTTGGATGGTTTCAGCATCGAACAGGTCGCTGTTATATTCCAAAACTAGGGTAATTCCTTTTGCTCCCGTTTTCGCACCGTGTTGTATGCTTTGTTCAAACCTGGGAATGACGAGGAAATCAAGGTCAAACTTGGCAGATTTGTTACTAGCTGGTTCCTGCAAGGTGATGTCCAAGCCAGGGAAATTCAAATGCGGCTTGGCGGAATTATGGAAGCTGAACATCACTTGAAACAAGGGATTGTGGCTCAGGTTGCGAACTGGTCTAATCGCTTCTACCACTTTATCGAATGGTACGTCTTCGTTGGTGTAAGCTTCCATTGTCACTTGGCGTACGCGTTCGAGTAATTCCCGCACTGTCGGATTACCTGAGATATCGGTGCGTAAAACTAAGTTATTGACAATCATGCCAATTATCTTCTCGATTTGGTGCATCCGGCGATTGGCAACAGCAGACCCGATAAAAATATCGTCTTGTCCAATGTAGCGGTGCAACAGGATAATAAAAGCTTCCAGCATCGTCATGAATAAAGTGGTTCCCTCTTGACGGCTGAGAACTCTCAAAGACTCACACAAGGTAATAGGCAACTCTACCCTGATTTGAGTGCCATTGTAAGTTTGTTCTACTGGTCGATATACAAGAACTTGCAGGCTCGTTTGCTCTTAGCAAATACTCAGCACTTTCATGTACTTCTAGGTTAAAAGGGCGTGCCATTACTTCCTCAAGAGTTTTTTCTTCTATGCTCTTTATTCTACAGTTCTATGCACCCTCACTTAGACTTGGTATTACATCAAACTGTTTACAAGTGCATTTAAAAATAATCTCAGTTTTTTTAATAAAATGCAATACCAGATAAGACAGTTAAAGAAACAGTTAATTGGACATTTAAGACAGTTAAGATATTTAAGATATTTAAGACAGTTAAGCGGACAGTTAAGACAGTTAAAAGATTTAAAAATTTAATTTCTTAAGTGTCTTAACTGTCCTTGCAAGCACACTTAATTAGTGGTATGTGTTTAATGGTTAAAAAAATAGGACTTACGCAACTGACAAATTAAATCAAGGTGAGGGTTAGCAAAGGTTCAGAGTATAGATTTATTGACGATTAACAATTGACCATTGATAGCCTCAACTCAACTAGATATTTACGACACCTAGCTTTAGTCCTGAACAAATTTTACCAAAGGTGATGTTTTATTCCTACCTCAGCGTCCTTATATCATTTTGGGTACTTTGCGCGAACAACTACTCTATCCGCATACAGACCGCAAAATGAGCGATCGCGAACTCGAACAAATTTTACAACAAGTTAATCTGCAACACTTGCTTACTCGTGTAAATGGCTTTGATACAGAAGTTCCTTGAGAGAACATATTGTCGTTAGGAGAACAACAACGCCTCGCTTTTGCAAGGCTATTAATTACGTATCCTAGTTTCACTATCTTAGATGAAGCGACGAGTGCTTTAGATTTGAAGAACGAAGGTAATTTTTATCAACAGTTACAAGAAACGAAAACAACTTTTATCAGTGTTGGTCACAGAGAGAGCTTATTTAATTACCATCAATGGGTATTATAACTTTCACAAGAATCTAATTGGCAACTTGTTTCTATAGAAGATTATAGACAGCAAAAAGGAATTGCTATTAGACCATCTGAAAAAGAGCAAATCACAGGCTCATGAAACCAAACGATGAAAACGGTAAACTACCACCCCAACAGCGTCCTTTTCGCAGGCTGATAATTTCGGGGTCGAATCGCCGTCAATACAACTGCCCTGGCGTTGACTCCAAATCACGTACCTTAATGCTACGCATGGCAGAACGCCTGCCTCAGAATTGGGAAATTGACTATGAAGATTTAGGTAATGTATACGCTCGTGCCAGAATTCAAAGCTGTAATACCTGTGTTTCTACTTTAGCGTAACACCCAGATGCAACTAGGTATTCCCCCCAAGGATTTTTCTGTCGCAGCACAACAACAAGCAGGACTCAATCAAGATATCAGGTGGGATATCAACAAAGGTGAAGGAGAAATATTACGCGAGAAAAAATAAATAGCTTAACTAATTCTCAGCATGGTAACAAGTTTTTAGCAGTTTTCCCCAGGTTGCATCATAAGGATGCACAAGTTGGGTTGGGTGTTCGTCATCTTTAAACATGGGTCGTGTTTCATTTGCCCACTGAAAAAGACCACCGCTCAAGTTAAAAATCTGGGAAAATCCTTTCCTCTGAAGTTGTTGGGCAACTTTAGCGCTACGATAACCAACCGAGCAATACACAACGATTGGTGTGTCTTGTGAAACTGTCGAGAGTGCTGTTAGGTCGGGTGCAACAGGATCGATACGCATAGCTGTTTTGATGTGACTGACTGCATGCTCTGCTTGGCTTCGGGCATCAAGCACAAACGGTTGTAGCTTTGCAGAGTCTAATAGCCAAGCAGCAAACTCTACTGTCGTTATCTGACTAACATTTGGAAAACTCAACTTGATGAAGAGTTTGAGTAAACGTAATGCAAGCGATCGCAATGTGGTTTTCATGCTCCAATACTTTATCAGCCAATTGAAACCCCAGCAACTAAACCTGTTTGCAAACAATTGCTGAAACTAGGCGCTTTTCTATAAGACGCTACGCAAGCGCGCCATTGCTCTTAATTTTCCTCTAAGAAAGATAGGCGATCGCACATTTGAGTAGTTTGTCTTTGCACTTAGTTTCCTAACTCGATCTATAGCGATCGTTCCAAAAATAGACGTTAACTAATAACGGTTTTGCCGAACGAGTTCTCCGTTCGCGTTAGCGGCGACCTTAGCAGAAGGAGTGCCCAAAGCCAAAGGTGGAAAGTAGCGTCCTAGACTCCGACTACCTCACCGTGTCATCATCTATAGCCGTCTTTTGGAGAATTGGTATTACACCCTACCTCCACGAAGAATTTTTTTGCGTAAGTCTTGATTGTTTTTTTTTATTTCCCATGTCTCAACAAGCATATGTTGTGGGCATCATAATCCCAAGCTGAATAAATAAGCTAGCGGCCAGGAAACTCATTGGCAGCGTTTTCATATACAACTGCACTATCGACCGATGGTAGATAATTTTAGACGTTATCTCTTTGTTTTTCGATATAATTTATACGCTGGGTTGACTTTGGGATGCCTACAGATGCAATTGGGAGTCATCTGTAGCATAGGTATTTGGACATTCTCAGTAGCTAAGTCACAAGCTGTTCAACCACATCAGAACTGGAAATCAGCTTCAGAATTAATCGAGCAAGTCACTAAAGCAAATCCTGAGTCAACAGAGCAACACTCAAAGCTCAAAACTCTGAACTTAGAACTCTCGATACCGCTTCCCTATCGATTAGAGCTAAAACCTATTTTGATTGCGGCACCCGAAAACTTCAATCCTGGGCTGCGATTACCGCCAGCGTTACCCAAACCACTCCAGAATTCTAACCAACCAACAACTTCCACCGAACCTAGAACGCCGGATGCAGTTTTGGAAAGTATTGATACGGACTATCGCTATGACACAGACAACTTTGGCCAAACCAATTTATTCATCGAACCAACGGCTCAGTTTCGATTAAGAAATGGCAACAAGATATTTTTTAAGACAGGTTTTGACTTTTTTGAGCAACCCGGTATTGAATCAATTACCAATGTTCCCTTGCAAGTTGGATGGCAAGGAAAAATCGGGCAAGTGACATTGCAAACAGCAGCCGGAGTCGATATATTCAACCGTTTACCTACAGCTCTCAATCTCAATGCTAAGGTGGAGCTTCCCATTTCGCCAGCGAAAGTTACACCATCAGGTCGATTGCGATCGCTAGTAGTACTATCAGGTAACTTAGAACAAGGCCCTTATAAATCCAATGCCCGAACTTTAGACAATCAAATTACTGCTTGGCGATTTGGGCCTGATTTATACTGGCAGATTGACCGTGACACCAGTTTGTTTTCGTCATTGCGTTTGGGTAGTTACAACGATGGTAATTCCGAAGTCCAGTCTTTTAGTAGGCTAGAGCGCAAGTTCGGACAGTTTTCTCTGGCAGCTAACTTATTCACTTGGAATTACGATCGCGATTTAGAACGCACAAGTGGCTATTTCTCTCCACAAGATTTCCTGGTTTACAACGCTGAGGTGGCTTGGGAAGGAGATATTACTAAGTTCTTACGCTGTCGCTTGGCTGCCAACTTAGGACGGCAGCGACTTAAAGGAGAATTTGACAACGCTAATACCTATCAAACGCGCTGTACGGTAAAGCTGTCGCCCAATATAGAAGCAGACTTGGGCTATAGCTTTAGCAATGTCCGCAATCAAGATACAGGAGAAAGCGCTTACAGTGGTAACTCTTTGGCAGGGCAGTTGCGTGTCAAATTTTAAGAGTCAAGAACAAAGGCAGAAGGATGAAAGCACCATTACCTGATAACGAACCACAACGAATCGAGTCTCTTTTGGAGTATAAAATCCTCGATACTCCCGCGGAAGCTGCCTTTGACGACCTCACTCGTTTAGCCTCATATATTTGTGGAACTCCTATTGCCTTAGTCAGTTTAATTGATAGCAATCGCCAGTGGTTCAAGTCAAAAGTCGGTTTGGAGGCATTAGAAACACCGCGAGATGTGGCATTCTGCGCCCATGCGATTCTGCAACAGGAAGTTTTTGTTGTGCCTGATGCTACTAAAGACGAAAGGTTCGCTACCAACCCGTCAGTCACTTCTGAGCCTAATGTTCGGTTTTATGCTGGTATACCGCTGACTAATGCAGAAGGATATGGACTAGGAACACTTTGTGTAGTTGACTATGTACCCAGAAACCTCTCTCCAGAACAGGTTGAAGCATTACGAATTCTAGGTCGCCAGGTAATCAAGCAACTAGAAATGCGGCGCAACTTAGCAAATTTGGTATTGGCGAGTGATACGCGCAAACAGGCACAGAAGAAACGCAAACAATTTTTTAAAAGAGTTGCTGGCGGGTTTGGGTTAGCATCGGCAATTTTAGTTTTGATTGGTGTCATTTCCTACCAAAACACAACCGTATTGATTGATACTCATAATCAGGTACAAAAAACCCAAGAGAAAATCAATAGGCTGGAAGAACTACTGTCCGACATGAAGGATGCTGAAACTGGACAACGCGGTTACATCCTCACTGGACAAGAAAGTTATTTGGAACCTTATCAAGCAGCACTTACGAATATCGATCAAAAAATTAAAGAACTGAAGGATTTAATCGCAGATCAACCCAGCCAACAAACGCAGTTCGCAATCCTTGAACCCTTGATAGCTGCAAAACTTGCCGTACTCAAACAGTCTATATACCTGCGCCAAAATCAGGGATTTGAGGTGGCGTTGCAGCTAATCCAGACAAATCAGGGAAAAAATCTGATGGATGATATCCGCAAGATTATCAATGAGATGTCTAATGAGGATAGAGGGTTGCTTCAGCAGCAGTCACAAGCTGCAAAAACCAGTGCCAGCAAAACGATTTTGACGCTTGCGATCGCTATTTGCCTGAGTTTTTTGATTCTGGCTATAATTTACTACTTTATTTATCGTGAGGTCAGAGAGCGTAAATTCACAGAGGACACACTAAACAAAGAACGCAATTTTATCTCAGCAGTGCTTGATACAGCTAGTGCTTTGGTAGTAGTTCTTGATGCACAAGGGCAAATTGTTCGCTTCAATCAAGCTTGCGAACAAACGACTGGTTACTCATTTGATGAAGTCAAAGGCAGGTATTTCTGGAATTTGTTTCTACTTCCAGAACAAGTAGGCACGGTTAAAGCAGTTTTTGAGCAATTGCAAACTAGTGAAGGGCCTAAAGAATACGAAAGCTATTGGGTAACCAAGGATGGCAGTCGGCGGTTAATTGCTTGGACTAAGACTATTTTGCAAGACTATGAGGGCGCAGTGGAATACATTGTTGCCACAGGTATTGACATCAGCGATCGCAAACGCACCGAACAGCATTTAAAAGCACAGTATGTTACAACACGCGTCTTAGCAGAATCCACAACAATTAATGAAGCCATGCCCCAAATTATGCAAGGAATCTGCGAGAGTTTGGCATGGGATTTTAGCGAAATGTGGATGGTGGATTTGAGAGTAAATCTACTGTATTTTTTAGATGTATGGTATAAAATATCTTTCAAAATGCAAGAATTTGAAATCCTCAGTCAACAGACCACCTTTGCACCAGGAATTGGGCTGCCTGGTCGAGTCTGGGCTAGTGGCGAACCTGTTTGGATTGTGGATATCGCTAAAGACAACAATTTTACCCGCTCTCAAATCGCAGTTGAAGCAGGATTGCATGGAGCTTTTGGCTTTCCTATCCGTAGTGGTAAAAAAATCCTTGGTGTGATTACCTGTTTTAGCCATGAAATCCAGCAACCCGATCCAGATTTAGCAACAGTCATGAGTTCTATTGGCGAGCAAGTAGGACTGTTCGTTGAGCGCAAGCAAGCAGAAGAAGAACTCCAACGCCAAAACCTGCGATCGCAACTATTTACTGAAATCACTCTCAAGATTCGTCAGTCTTTGCAAATCCAAGAAATTCTCCAAATCAGTGTTACAGAGGTACAAAAAATTCTCCAGAGCGATCGAGTCTTGATCTATCAGCCTTTGCCAGATGGATCTGGAACCACTATTGTAGAGGCAGTAATTTCTGGCTGGCTGACAATCAAGGAGAACAAGAGCATCGACTCTTACTTTCAAGCCGAATATACACAACAGTATTATCTTCAGCAGTATCGTCAAAAAAGGAATCTGGGGCTTGCTGACTTGGGTATGGTTGAAATCCAACAAAGTCACATAGAATTACTGCAACAATTATGGGTAAAGTCTAATTTAGTTGTGCCCATTCTTGTCAAAGAAGAACTCTGCGGTTTGCTGATTGTCCATCAGTGCGGTAGTTCTCGCCAATGGTCTAGCTTTGAAACTCATCTTTTACAGCAAATAGCTGACCAAGTGGGTATCGCCTTAGCCCAAGCCCAAATGTTAAATGCAGAAACGCAACAGCGACGAGAACTTGAAGTTGCCCGTCACCAAGCTGAATTAGCTTCCAGAACCAAAAGTGCCTTTTTGGCAAACATGAGTCATGAAATCCGCACGCCAATGAATGCTGTGTTGGGGATGACAGGCTTAATGTTAGAAACTCCCTTGAACCCAGAACAACGAGATTTTATCGAAACAATTCGCATTAGTGGAGACGCTCTTTTAAGCCTAATCAACGAGATTTTGGATCTGTCCAAACTTGAGGCTGGGGAAATGACACTAGAAACTCTAGATTTTGACTTATCTACCTGTGTGGAAGAAGTTTTAGAATTATTGGCTCCCCCAGCCCATCAAAAGAGATTAGAAATTGCAGCGTTGATCTATCGCAATCTCCCCACCCAGCTTCAAGGTGATGCTGGTCGCCTGCGGCAAATTCTCATGAACTTGATCGGCAATGCGATCAAGTTCACCAGCAATGGAGAGGTAGTAGTACGAGCAGAATTGCGATCGCAAACTTCTACTACAGCCACTATCTACTTTACTGTCACAGATACCGGTCTTGGCATTACCCCCGAAGACCAAAGCAAACTCTTTACGCCATTCACCCAAGTAGATGCTTCCACCACCCGCAAGTATGGCGGCACAGGTTTGGGATTAGCCATCTGCAAGCAACTAGTAAACTTAATGGGAGGAGAAATTGGCGTAGAAAGTTGGCTGGGCAAAGGATCTAAGTTTTGGTTTGAAGTCACTTTCCCCAAGCAAATTCACCCCATTTCCCCAATACAAGATCGCGGACTTCTGACTAATCGGCGTTTGTTAGTAGTGGATGATAATGCTACTAATCGCAAAATCATCCATCATCAAGCTACCCATTGGGGAATGCTGGTGGATCAGGCTGCTTCGGCTACTACTGCCCTCCAAGCTATTCAGGAAGCTGCCAAGTACAACAGTCTTTATGACATTGCTGTGATTGATATGCAGATGCCGGAAATAGATGGCATGACTTTGGGAGAGCAAATTAAAACAAATTCGGCGATCGCTGATTTACCTTTGATTATGCTTACTTCTACTAATCAACGAGATGAAATCCAACGGGCACTCAAAATCGGATTTGCTGCCTATTTAGTCAAACCCGTTAAAGCGTCTCGATTGCTCGATACCATCATGACTATCTTAGGAACGCAGCCAGAACCGGAAGGGGAGGCAGGAGGTAGGAGAGCAGAGGAGCAGAGGAGCAGAGGGGCAGAGGTGAAAAATTCTGAAAATAACTACGATTATTCTGCTCCTAACTCACCTAAATTAAGAATTCTCTTAGCAGAAGATAATCTTGTGAATCAAAAAGTTGCCCTCAAGCAACTCCAAAGCTTGGGTTATAGTGCTGATGTCGCCGCCAATGGGAAAGAAGTTTTGCAATTATTAGAAAAAATTCCCTACGATTTAATTCTAATGGATTGCCAAATGCCAATTCTCGACGGTTTAGAAACTACAAAAGAAATTCATCGTTGGTCAGAAAGCTCCTTTGCTGGTAATCGTCGTCCTGTGGTAATTGCGATGACAGCTAATGCGATGAAAGAAGACCAACAAATGTGTATAGATGCAGGAATGGATGACTATCTCAGCAAGCCAGTAATCAAAGAAAAATTGGCGGCGACTCTAGAGCGTTGGGCAAGCACAATATTCAAAGCACAAGAGACACTTGCCTGCGAACAGACAGTTTCTA
>NZ_JAVRBR020000098.1:0-59297 GCF_034531165.2 Dendronalium sp. ChiSLP03b
GAAGACCCAGAATTTGAAACCTTCTATACCAAAAACATTTTGCTGAACGAGGGTATCCGCGCTTGGATGGCTCCTCAAGACCAGCCTCACGAACAATTTGTATTCCCTGAAGAGGTACTACCACGTGGTAACGCTCTCTAATAGATCTTCCGTCATCGGTGGGGGACGTGACCAAGAGTCCACCGGTTTTGCTTGGTGGTCTGGTAACGCTCGCTTAATCAATCTATCTGGAAAACTGCTGGGCGCTCACGTTGCCCATGCTGGTTTAATAGTCTTCTGGGCTGGAGCGATGACTTTGTTTGAAGTCGCTCACTTCGTTCCTGAAAAGCCCATGTACGAGCAGGGTCTAATCCTGCTGCCTCACCTCGCAACTTTAGGTTGGGGTGTCGGCCCTGGTGGTGAAGTTATCGACACTTTCCCCTACTTTGTTGTTGGTGTACTCCACCTAATTTCTTCAGCCGTACTGGGTTTTGGTGGTATTTATCATGCCGTCCGCGGCCCAGAAACCTTAGAAGAGTACTCCTCTTTCTTTGGTTATGACTGGAAAGACAAGAATAAGATGACCAACATCCTCGGTTTCCACTTAATCATTTTAGGATTAGGTGCGCTGCTGTTGGTATTGAAGGCAATGTTCTTTGGTGGTTTGTACGACACCTGGGCACCTGGAGGTGGTGATGTTCGCGTCATTACCAACCCAACACTCAATCCAGCGGTCATCTTCGGTTATCTAATCAAGTCTCCTTTCGGTGGCGAGGGCTGGATTGTTAGCGTTGATAACTTGGAAGACGTTGTTGGCGGTCACATTTGGGTTGCCTTGATTTGTATTGCTGGTGGTATTTGGCATATCCTCACTAAGCCTTTTGCTTGGTCACGTCGTGCATCGATCTGGTCTGGTGAGGCTTACCTTTCCTACAGCTTGGGCGCTTTGTCCTTAATGGGCTTCATCGCTTCCTGTATGATTTGGTACAACAACACCGTTTACCCCAGTGAATTTTACGGTCCCACTGGCCCTGAAGCTTCTCAAGCTCAAGCTTTGACCTTCCTAATCCGCGACCAACGCTTAGGTGCTAACGTCGGTTCTGCACAAGGCCCCACAGGTCTGGGTAAATACTTGATGCGCTCTCCCACTGGTGAAATTATCTTCGGTGGTGAAACCATGCGTTTCTGGGATTTCCGCGGCCCTTGGTTAGAGCCTCTGCGCGGTCCTAACGGTCTTGACCTAGACAAAATCAAGAGAGATATTCAGCCTTGGCAAGCTCGGCGCGCTGCTGAATACATGACACATGCTCCTTTGGGTTCTCTGAACTCAGTGGGTGGTGTTGCTACTGAAATCAACTCCTTCAACTACGTGTCTCCTCGCGCTTGGTTGTCAACCTCTCACTTCGTGTTAGGCTTCTTCTTCTTAATTGGCCACTTGTGGCACGCCGGTCGCGCCCGCGCTGCTGCTGGTGGTTTTGAGAAAGGCATTGACCGTGAGTCTGAGCCAGTCATGTTCATGAACGACCTTGACTAGGTTGCAAATTTTCTTTCATCACTGACAATCAAATCCTTTAATGGCTCTTGTGTAAAAACAAGAGCTTTTTTTAGATGTTTTAGCTTATTTATTTACCCACTCCAAAGTAATCTCTAAATTGGCTGTGGAAGTACCTTTGACTAGTAAAGGTGTGAGTTTGCCCGATTCAATGCCTATTTCTATACCAAATTTCACGCTAGCTTTATCTGGCTTAACATTTTGTATTGCTTCTGCAATGTCCCTAGTAAGAGATTCAATAGCCATGGTTATTTCGTGAAAGTGCCGAGGTTGAACGCTTACTTTGCGCTCGTCAATTGCTGTAGCTTCAACTTTGATACTTGTACCATCAGTAAGTTCTAACGAAATAATTCTGCTTTGGATTTCCATGTGGGTTTAACTGGATTGTTCCTTTCATAACATTCAATTACTGGCAATAAACAGAACTAAGTAATCGAACAGAATTAATTACACAATGTCATTGCGAGTGCAACGAAGTGAAACGAAGCAATCGCAAGGTTTTGGGATTGCTTCACTTTGTTCGCAATGACAGTAAATATTTTTGTCCAGCTACTTACTTATTTAAAAAGGTCTCGGCTTTTGATCTGCTTTAGCAAATCGATACTAAGACTGAATACAATTATAAGAATTGCTTATTTAACCTGCTCCTACATTCATTGCTGCTAAAACAGCTTTCTGACTAACCTCTTTGTAAATAGTGTCCAAATATTTCATTACCACGTCACTTGAGGTTAAATTTACTACATTTTCTTCTGCTTTTGCTAGGGGAATTGCTCCCAATACATCTAACACTGTTTCACTACTTGACGGTGCAATAACTACTAGAGATGACTCTAGTGGCTCATGATATTGCCAAAAAACACCAATTTTTACAGAGTATTGCGTACTGAGGATAGGTGTTTGAGTCTCAGATGTCTCAGGTGTGGTGGCTTTAACTTTAGCACTGCGTAATTTACGTAAATCACTGATAATTTGTTCTTTAGTGCGTCCGCGCAATTGAAACAGTACAAATGGATCTTCGCTGAAGCGATCGCCTAATTGATAGTAAACTGCACCTACATGTTTACAAGGGTTGGCTTTATCAGGACAAGAGCATTTGCTATGAACGTCACTAAGGGTAAAAGGAAATAACGAAAGACCATTCGTTGTAAATGCTTCTTCCATATTTTGTGGCATTTCTCCCGCCAATAATTTGGCAGCAAACACCGCCTTGTGGGACATTGTTTCTATAACGTAGCCCCATTCTTCATCACTAAAAGCATCAAGGGAAAGAGAAACTTTGTAAGGTTCTGCTTCACTACCTTGCACCCTAGCTAATACTTTTGCACCTTTAAATTCAATGCTTAAAACATTTCCTTGACGAGAATAGTTTCTCGCACGTTCTAAGCGTTTTTTAAAGCGATAGGAATCTAGTAAATCAAGCCACCTCTGCGACCACCATTCTCGGCTTGCTTGTAATGTGTCATTGGTCATAAGTCAATTTCAAATTATCGAATAGATGGGTTAATCTTGTTTTGTGATAGTTACCTCAGACTATAGCGTTTATCTTTGAGAGCATATCAGTTTCGCAACTATTCAGCCTACAGACTGGAATGGCACTACACAGGGGCGTAAAACCTTGAATTAATTACGAATTACGAATTACGAATTACGAATTACGAATTACGAATTACAAATTATTCCATCCCCGCTTTGCGCCGCAACCGCTCAACTAATTGGCGCGTCCAATCCAAGTCCTGATGGCGCAGGCGCTCTCGGATTTCCAGGGCAGCCTGTGCCAAGGGTAGCGCCTCTACGTAGCGCCTCTCCTTCTCCAGAACTCGCGCCAGTCCCGCTTGAGCATAAGCTACCGAGTCTTGCTGTCCCACTTCTTGCGCCAGGGCTAACTGACGCTCGTACCAGGGGCGGGCTGCCGAAGGGCGGTTGCGGTCAAGGGCTAGAAGTCCCAGGTTGCTGCAATAAGTTGCTTGTTTTTCTTTATTTCCTAGTTTTTCTTCTATCGCCAATGCTTGCTTGTAATACGACTCGGCGCGATCATAGTGTCCTTGCTGTTGGGCAACTGCTCCCAGATCGTTGAGGGAGATCGCCTCATCTTCTTCATTCCCCAACTCTCGGTAAATTGCTAATGCCTCCTGGTACATTCGCTCTGCCTCTGCCCAGTGCTGGCGTTGCTTTGCAATATGTCCTTGCAAATGAATTGCACTAGCCTTATCCCGATGGCTGCCGCCCCGCTCGATCGCCTCCGCTATCTGAGCCGCCCAACTTGCTGCCCTATCAGTATCGGCGCGATTGTAGTAAATCCAGGCAACACTATAGGCACCCCAACCAGCATCACTCCACTGACCCAGCGCCTTTCCCGCCTGATAACGCCACTCACCCAAACGCACCGCCTCATCCCAGTAGCCTCGAAAGAAGAGGAAATTATACAAAGCCTTTTCCAAATCGATGAGCATCTGGGCAGCCTGTCCGTCTTTCAACGTACTAGGGATACCTGCCATCTCCCGCAGGGTTGTCGCCACGCCCTCTAGATTCTGCCACTCGGCTTCCAGCTTGTCATGGGTTTTATAGGCATCTTTGCTGTAACCCCCGTACTTTTGGGCAAAGTCCACCCAGTACCGCAGAACTTTTCGTTGGGCAGCAGAGTCAAACTGAATTCCACTCGCTAGGGGTGCAGTTCCAACGGTATCCGTTCCGCCCACAGCTGCCCGGACATAAGTGCGGGTGAGGGGGTGCAGTCCAAACCGTTCTCCATCCAAGTCATTCACTAAAGATAGAGTGACCAACTGCTCCAAAGAAACTTGGATTTCGGTGATGGCTAAATCTGTAGCATCTGCCAGTGCTGCGGTTCTTGCTGGTGTCAGGAATACAACCAGGGCAGACAAAACTGTGCGCTCATTTTCAGAAAGAGTTTGGGCAGCATCAGCAAACAGAAACCCGTAAAGATCGGCGGATCTGGCAGCATTCCGCAACCGCTCTAAGGCAACACTGATGGAGTAACCTTTGTGTGCCACATGTCCTAATGTCCAATCCAGCGCTAGAGGGTTGCCACCAGACGCTTGATATAAAGCCGTCAATATCTCTGGCTTGGTTGCGTTTAGTTCCTGGGCTAGACGGGGGTGCGACTTTCCCTTCGCCTGCATTAATTCCAAAGCCTCTGCTTCCAAAAGACGATCTAAGCGGACGGTAAGGGCGCTTTCGCCAGTGCGGCGGCGGCTGGTGATGATGGCTTTGTTGGGGGTGGGCAACTTCCGTAGAAACTCGGCAATCATCTCGCGTTCTTCTGCATTCAGCGTTTCCAAGTTGTCCCAAATCAACAGGGTGCGCCGTCCTTGCAGGGCATCGAGAAGGGCGCGGCGGCGTTCTGTGGCATCAGTCATTTTCACAATATCTGTCTGCCCTAAGCCTTTGGCAAATTCCCGGCAGAAGCTATCGAGAGAAGACAGGGCGAGGGTTTCTTGCCGCACTCCCTCAGCCGAAAGCCAGGTAGTCTTAGCAGAAACAAACAGGTAGGCATCAAACATCGCTTGTTTACGGGCCAGGTGTGCTACCTCCAGCGCTAACGCCGTTTTACCCATGCCACCAATACCATCAATCGCCACACCCCAACCGCGTTCCTCTGGTGACAGTGCCTCAAAACAACGGGCGATTTCTTGTTTCCGTCCGACAAACACATGGGTATAGCGGGGTAGGTTATCGGGCACACTTTCCGGGTGCTTTTCCTGTAACTGGCTTAATCGCGCCTCTAGGCTAGTGACTTCTTTTTGTTTTTCCTCTAGTTCGATCTGCAAATCTACTGGAACTCGAATTCCATAACTAGCTTTTTCCTCCTCTAATATTTGGAGGGCGCGACGAGCGCGGTTGAGAGTTCGCTGTAGTGCTTCTTGATTATCCATAAGGTTATATAAAAAATAAAAAAATATCTAATTAATGCTTGTGGGATAAACTCTTTAGTCTGTCCGAGTTCCAGGACGGGCAAGATGCTCCGCAGTTTTGTTTGTCGGTAGTCTATGCTTAGACTTCTCTGCACTTCACAAGATTGTATGATTTTTTCAGGGTATCCCCAGAACTCGAAAGTTCATGTTCAGAACTTGGAAGTTCGTGCTTAGAACTCGGCGGTTTGTGTTCGCAACTCGGAAGTTGGTGTTCGCAACTTGAAATTTGGTGTTCGGGACTCGGCGGTTTGTGTTCTGAACTCGGAAGTTCGTGTTCGGGACTCGGCGGTTTGTGTTCAGGACTCGGCAGTTTGTGTTCGCAACTCGAAACGATAAAAATCATCGTCGGCTATATTTCAATACGGTTCAGTTAAGGTTTATTGGCAAGGAAAACTGGTATTTCAGACGCGATGAATCGCGTCTCTACATGAATGAATTTGGGCTATATTTGCTTAATCTAATTCTGTTTTTTATGCCGAGACTCTAATTCAATTACTTGGCGGCGTTTTTCTTCCAATTCAATCTGCAAATCTACTGGAATACGAATTCCAAACGAAGCAGCTTGTTCTTCTAAGATGGCTAAGGCTCGTTTTGCTCTTGCTAGTGCAGGCGTTACTACTTCTCGATCGCTCATAATTTGGGGCAAGTCCGAGACTGGGGTTGAGTTTGGCAATCCTTTCCCTCCCCGCAGCATGGCAATCGGAAAATCTTCCATCGCCGTATCAAAAAACGGGGTCTGTTCTTTTTGACATAGGGTTCTGGCGCTCTCTGGCACGGTTTTACCCAGATGATTGATCAGATTTGAGAGCATGACTGTGGAATCCCCTGGTTGATTAGCTGCTCCTCGCAATGCCTCAATTAGATGATAAGTGTAGAGGCTCATGCTGCCATCAGGACGTATCCAAGAAACCTGATTGCCTCTGGAGGAGGTAAATACCGCTCGTCCTTCGCCCTGCTTCAAGGCATCGACCACCCCTTTGGGCAATGCCGTGGCGATAAAGTCAGCAGGTAGTTCTCCCTTAGCAGTAGCCATACCTTCTGCGTGGCAACTATCAATTACCACCCACAACCGCTTTGCCTGAATCTGCCGCAGGGCTTGAGTAAATTCTTGGGCTGATAGGGCGGTGTTAGGAATGTCTGTATATTTAAAGTCATGTTGAAGTAGATAGTAACACTGGCTCGATAAGTCAAAGCACCCATGCCCAGAGTAAAAAACTACAATTGTTGCATCTTGATCAGCAGCAGCCTTTTCCTTTAACCACGTTAATCCATCCAAAATTGCGTTGCGTGTCGTCTGCTCGTTCTGCAATAAGCGAATATGTTCTGAATCATCCACATAAGCACACAAGTTTGGGTCAATCAGCACCGTCTTCAGAGCTTGCACATCTTTAACTGTGACAGGCAATGACCACCGGGATTCGGCTGTTCTGCCAACCCCAATTAATAAGGCATAACCATGGGTAAAATAATTCGACATGAGGGCACAAACTAAAGATGCATGTGTGATATTTTTCACTAATATCGCACATTTAATATAAGCAACTATCTCATTAATATTACGAAGATCGCAGTCAGCGATTTACTGGGTAGAGTATTCTGTATTCTGTATTCTGACTGCTGTTTATTCTGCATCCTCATCAATTACTGCATTACGGTCAAGTATTAGTAAGTTACGCAGTTGGTCTGTATCCATTTCAGTTAACCATTCTTCACCTGCACTCACCACTTGTTCGGCAAGTTGTTTTTTACTTTCAATCATGTCATGAATTTTCTCTTCTAAAGTGCCCGTACAGACAAATTTATGTACTTGTACGTTGCGAGTTTGACCGATACGAAATACTCGGTCTGTAGCTTGATTTTCCACAGCAGGATTCCACCATCTATCAAAGTGGAATACATGATTTGCTCGTGTTAAATTTAGTCCTACTCCACCTGCTTTTAGAGAAAGAATCATAATTGGAGGGCCTTGAGGATCGTGCTGGAAACGGTCAATCATTTCCTCACGTTGTTTTTTACTAGTACTGCCATATAAAAACAATATTTCTCTTCCTAGTTGTTTTTCTAAATGAGGTTTGAGTAACTTGCCCCATTCGGCAAATTGCGTGAAGATTAAAGCGCGATCGCCTTCTGCTAAAGCCACATCTAACATTTCCTCTAGCCGTTGTAGTTTTGCCGAATGGTGTTTTTCTAATGTGGCTGCTTTTAAATATTGGGCTGGGTGATTACAAATTTGTTTGAGTTTGACTAGTAAAGCTAAAATCATTCCCCGACGTTGCAATCCTTCAGCAGATTCAATTTCTGCCAACGATGCTTCTACCACTTGTTGATAAAGTGCAGCTTGTTCAGGAGTGAGTCCACAAAAAACATTCATTTCTTGCTTGTCTGGCAAGTCTTGAATAATGTCGCGGTCTGTTTTCAGACGGCGTAGAATAAAAGGCTGAACTAAGGAACGCAATTGATTCAAAGAAGCTGTATCACCATACTTTTCAATTGGCATGGCAAAGCGCCGTTGGAAAAATTGCCTATTTCCCAAATAACCAGGATTGAGGAAATCTAAAATTGACCACAACTCTTGCAGACGATTTTCTACTGGTGTCCCCGTCAAAGCAATGCGAAATGTTGTTTCTAATTGCCGCACTGCCTGCGACTGCTTTGCTTCCGGATTTTTCACATTCTGGGCTTCATCTAAAACAATCGCCTGCCATGAAATACCTTGCAATGACTTAATATCACGGTGAATCAATGAGTAACTGGTGATAACTAAATCATGCTTTTTAACTGCTTCTAAAAATGCCTTACCTTTAGGTCGTTTGTCACCGTGATATTGCAAAACTTTGAGTGTGGGGGCAAATCTTTTAACTTCCCGTTCCCAGTTACCTAAAACGGAAGTTGGACAAACTAATAAAGTTGGTTTTTCTAGTGCGTCTTGTTCTTTAAGGTGTAAGAGAAAGGCGATAAATTGAATCGTTTTACCCAATCCCATATCATCTGCAAGACATGCACCCAAGCCCCAACGTTCCAGGAAAGCCAACCAAGCCGCGCCGCGTTCTTGATAGGGTCGCAACTTCCCTTGAAAACTGGCTGGTGTGGGCAAAGGTGCGATCGCTTGATTATTTGTGAGTGCGCCAATTAACTCTTGCAATGCCCCAGATGCCTCAAAGCTGACTACTGGTAACTTTTCTACTACCTGGGTGTCCCCTGTACTGAGACGCAAAGCATCTTCTAAAGAAAGTGCCATTTGGTCTTTGCGAGAAGCAAAAAAGGCTTGGGCTGTCTTGATGTCTTGGGGGCGCAACTCCACCCACTCGCCATTAATTTCTACTAGTGGGCTATTTAACGCTACTAACCTGTCAAATTGGGCTTTAGACATCGTTTGTCCGCCAATAGCTAATTGCCACTGAAAATTTAGTAGACTCTGCAAACCCAAACGTCCTTGCTTTGTCTTGGGGGTTTCAGCGCTAATTTTCAAACCCAAACGATTTGCCCATCCCTCGCGGTTCGTCAAACTGGGAGGCAAAATCACTCCCAAACCACTATCTTCAAACCTCCAAGCCACAGACTTGATAAACTCGTATGCTTGTAACGGGTTGAGGCGAGAAGATTGGGGAGATTCGGTTTCCAAACTGGGTGCGTAGGCGTTCTGCGCCTTGTCGCCAGACATCGCTGGATACAAACGAGAAGCTAGCCCTAAACCCCGCAAGAATGTTTCTTGTGGTTGGGCAATTGTGCGATTTTGATAAATTAATTGCTCAACAGGATTATTCCAAATAGTTGCCGCATCCACCACAAACTCAGGATCGTCAGCCGCTTGCAGAAAATACGCCAATATCCAATCTGTTTCCCCTTCTTCCGGAGGCAGCAGCTGAAAACAGGTACGAAACAGCGTTTTCCCAGCTAATTGGTATTGCAACGGTAGAGTCCAAGCTTTCAGGGCTGCTTCCAGTCGTTCCACTTCCATTGCATCTGCATTGACTGTGTTAGATGCACTAGTTAAAGCTTGTAACCACTGTCGCACCGCAGACGGTAACGATGCCATCACCCTAGTTTCAATGGCAGGTTGAGAACCCAGCATTTCCCGCACTTGGGCATCTATCGTACTGTTGAGAAACCCCAACAACAACTCTTGAGGTTCAATTGGCAAGTCTACTTTTAGGTGAGGGGATAAGGAGGATGAGGTAGTATTGTCTTCCCCCAGTCCCCATTGCCCCTTATCCCCAGAGGGGGCCCCGAGTTCCCCAGTCCCTAGTCCCTGACATGTACGACAAGCCAGTGGCATCTTCGCAGAGAATTTTTCCAGGCGGGTGCTGTCCACAGCACTATCTAACAATACTTGCCACCTAGCAATCATAGAACCATCGGATTGCCGTTGGATGTTTGGTAAAAACTTACACCGCGAGATTAAATCGAGACTCCAACGGGCAACCTGCGACCAAAAGCGTAAATCTCCACCCAAAAATGCATCTTCGCCATCAGCAGCATTTAGAGGGATAGACGTGAGAAATTTAATCGCTTCGCTAGAGTTGAGACAAAAACCCTCGACTTGCCACGATTGTAGATATTGCGGCGAGTCTATTTCCAACCCCAAACTAGCAGAATGCACGGGCGAAATGGATATTATCCCTTCTTCACTGTTTTCTAAAAAATAAGTTGGTAAAGCAATAATTTGGGAGTGTGTTGGCAAACTGATTTTAGTCACACTTACACCTTTGCGCGTTCGCCCAGTGGCAGCTACAGCAACTTGAGATTCCGGTGTGAAGTTGGGAATTGTGATTTTCTGTAAATGCAACCACTCACATAACTCAACTGGTGTCATCGCCAATGGATTTAATGGTATATCTCTGGACGCACTGACATCAAAATTCACCCGCGACGATCGCCAACTCTCACCCCAAATAAATAAACAACTATTTTGATTTTTTAGTAACCAACTAGCGTGTAAAATTGCCATTGCCAAATACTCACGTTTTTCCCAAATTAAAGCATTAAAAGATAGTCGATTTTCTACTTATAGCACCTGTTCACAAAGATTCTTAATTCAAATATTGAATATAAAAAATACATTAAATTGAACAGATTCATCAACATTAGTAATGATGCATTTTCCCCTTGATAAAATTTTAAAGTATGGGACGACAGTAAAATCTAGATTATATACATCCTCAAAAGCAAGAGGTTGTAAGGATATTACTAAAATCTTGTCATTATTGAAGGTAAGAGCTACGCCAACAGCTACCCCTCTCTCAGGCAGAATCTTCAACTTACTGATTGAGTCACGATGCCTTTGTGGTCAGGGCATCTGTTCAAGAAGCTACATCCAAGCCAAAATAAGTATTGGTGGCGTTTTTATCTCAAGCCAAATTTTCCAGGTCAGTGTAGCCATATTTGCAACGCTGGTTTTATTGTACAACCTGGGTTGCGAAGTCACGGTATAGGGCGGTTCATGGAAAAGGCGATGCTCTCGATCGCAGCAAACCTTGGCTACGAGCTAGTGATGTTCAACCTAGTATTTGAAACTAATATACCTTCAATAAAACTTTGGCAATCCTTGGGATTTGATATCATTAGAAGCATTCCCCATGTAGCAAAGCTAGCTGATGGGCGGGTGTAAAGGCGCTGATGATGTAAAAAACGGTCAGATTTTCTGTCGCTTTATTGTCATAGATGTATCGTGCTTTGCGTTAAACAGCTTGTTTACCTTTGTATGTAATAGAAGCCAGCCAGAGGGCATAAATGTTAGGATTGCCACAGAGAGAGAATAGAAAAAGAGAAGGAAAAAAAACTGAATGGCAGAAGTTGATAAGTCAATATCCTTCGATGGACGGGATATTCGACTGAAGGTAGGCCTACTAGCTCCCCAAGCTGGTGGGTCGGTTTTGATAGAATCAGGGGATACAGCTGTTTTGGTGACGGCTACGCGATCGCAAGCCAGAGAAGGCATTGATTTTCTTCCCCTCACAGTAGATTACGAAGAAAGGCTGTATGCCGCCGGTAGGATTCCCGGAGGAATCATGCGGCGGGAAGGTCGTCCACCAGAAAAAACAATTCTCACCAGCCGTCTCATAGACCGTCCCCTGCGTCCTTTGTTCCCTTCATGGTTGCGGGATGACCTGCAAGTTGTCGCCTTAACTTTGTCGATGGATGAGCTAGTACCGCCCGATGTACTAGCTGTTACTGGTGCTTCTATCGCTACTTTAATTGCTCAAATTCCCTTTGATGGGCCGATGGCAGCAGTGCGAGTTGGTTTAGTGGGAGATGATTTCGTTATTAATCCCACCTACGCAGAAATCGAAGCTGGAGACTTAGATTTAGTAGTAGCAGGTTCACCCCATGGCGTAATCATGGTGGAGGCAGGAGCCAATCAGTTGCCAGAGCGAGATATTATCGAGGCGATCGATTTTGGCTACGAAGCGGTGCGAGACTTAATTAAGGCGCAGCTAGATTTAGTAGCAGAACTGGGTCTGACAATAGTGCAAGAAGCACCACCAGAAGTAGACCAAACTCTGGAAAATTATATCCGCGATCGCGCTAGCGATGAGATTAAAAAAATCCTGTCTCAATTTGAGTTGAGTAAACCCGAACGCGATGCAGCTTTGGATGTCGTCAAAGAACAAATTGCAACTGCGATCGCCGAACTTCCAGAAGAAGACCCGATTCGAGTTGCCGCAACCACAAACAGCAAGGCACTTGGTAACACTTTTAAAGACATCACCAAATACTTCATGCGCCGTCAAATCGTCGAAGACAACGTTCGCGTTGACGGTCGCAAACTTGATGAAGTCCGCCCTGTTTCTTGTTTAGTTGATGTCTTACCCAAGCGAGTTCATGGCAGTGGTTTATTTAACCGCGGACTAACCCAGGTATTATCTGCTTGTACCCTTGGTACCCCTGGAGATGCCCAAAACCTCAACGATGATTTGCAAACAGACCAATCCAAACGTTATTTGCATCATTACAACTTCCCACCCTTCTCAGTTGGGGAAACCAAGCCGTTGCGTGCGCCAGGAAGACGGGAAATTGGTCATGGTGCTTTAGCAGAGCGATCGCTTTTACCTGTGTTACCACCAAAAGAACAATTCCCCTACGTAATTCGTGTCGTTTCGGAAGTTCTTTCCTCCAACGGTTCTACCTCAATGGGTTCGGTGTGCGGTTCCACCCTGGCATTGATGGATGCAGGCGTACCAATTATTAAACCCGTCAGCGGTGCGGCTATGGGTTTAATCAAAGAAGGAGAAGAAGTCAGAGTTTTAACTGATATCCAAGGCATTGAAGACTTTTTAGGTGACATGGATTTCAAGGTTGCCGGGACAGATACCGGAATTACCGCCTTGCAAATGGACATGAAAATTTCCGGTTTGTCTTTGGATGTGATTGCTCAAGCGATCCACCAAGCTAAATCAGCCCGGTTGCACATTCTGGAGAAAATGCTCGAAACAATCGAGCAACCACGCACAGAAACATCACCTTATGCCCCACGTCTGTTGACCATTAAGATCGATCCAGACACGATCGGTTTAGTCATCGGCCCCGGAGGCAAGACAATTAAGGGTATTACCGAGGAAACTGGAGCCAAAATTGACATTGAAGATGATGGCACCGTGACAATTTCTGCTGTGGATGAAAGCAAGGCGAAGAAAGCGCGGAACATCATCCAAGGCATGACCCGCAAGCTACATGAAGGTGATGTCTATGTAGGGCGTGTGACTCGGATTATACCTATTGGTGCATTTGTGGAATTTCTGCCTGGCAAAGAAGGCATGATCCACATTTCTCAATTAGCTGACTACCGGGTTGGCAAAGTTGAAGATGAAGTAGCAGTCGGAGATGAAGTGATTGTCAAAGTGCGCGAGATAGACAATAAAGGACGGATTAATCTCACACGCTTGGGTATCCACCCAGATCAGGCAGCTGCGGCGCGGGAAGCTGCGGCAGTAAATCGGTAAATCGATTTGGGATTTTAGAATCGATCTAAAATCCGCGATGCCAAAAGCATTGGCATCGCCGTATGCTTCTCTCATTAATTTTCAAAATAAAGATAGCGAGAGTCAATCGCCCCACCCACGAGGGGATGGGGCTTGTAACTAGCCGAAAAACTTGGCTGAAACATACAGGGTATTGACTGACCCCTGCTCCTCCGTCCCGTAGGTAGAGGAGAGAATATAGTCATCACGGACATTTTTAGCAGCGTTAAAATCGGCATGTGTCCAATGCCCACAGTTTTTGCAACAGAACTTGGACTTGTGCCGATTTGTCTTGCGGATATGCTTACAAATGTTGCATTTTTGAGAGGTATAACGAGCATCTTGATAGGCTACTCGTTTACCCAGAGCCTCTGCTTTATAAGTCAGGAATTGTTCTTGTTGATAGAACGCCCAACTACCCAACCATTTATTCATTTTCTTGCCACGTCGCTGGGTGCGAATACTAGACAAGTCCTCCAGTACAAAGACCGCAATTAAGGGTTGGTTGGCTAACTTTTTACTTACACAATGGTTTGTATCCCGCATGAACCGCTTCTCTCGACCAGACATCGCTTTTAAGCGACGTTTGGCGCTACGAGTGCCTTTTTGCTGGAGTTTACGCCGATTGAATAAGTAACGTCTTTGTACTTCTCTAACTTTAGAAGAACTGAAAAATTGACCATCGCTGGTAACAGCTTGGTGATACAAGCCTCGGTCAATTCCTTGAATTTGTCCTTCTATTTGTTGTGGATCTTCTGTCTCAAAAACCAACCTCACCCAGAATTGTTTGGTGTTGTTGGTATAAGTGACAGTTGCTCCGCAAAACTCCCAAGTTTCAAAAACTTCTTTGAAATAATCAGGTACATCAAGAATTAAACTAACTCGCTTGCCAATGCAACTAAGGGTTAATTGCTTTCCTCTTAGTGTCATGGTGCGTTTATCGTAACGCAATCCTGATGTCGGTTTTTTCCTGGGAATGTTTTTAAACTTGGTTGCTTTGATTGCTTCTAGTGCATTGTCTCGAATAGTTTGCACCAAAGCAGAAGACACACAGCAGTACTGTTCTCTTAGCGAGTGATACAGCGCTTTGTGTGCCTTGTTTTTGTTGTAAGTTTTGTTAGCAATAGCCCAGTCAATATGTGCGTTAAATATTTCCGCACATTGAGCCATCAAAAATAGAAACTTTTCTGATGGCAGTTTGACTGGTATGCTAACTGTGCGTTTTATTCTCAAAAATTAAACTGGTAAGGATCTTGCTCCCCATAAATATTTCACAATTTATATATGTTGCGGTTCGTTATAAGACAATCTGTTTCAGATAAAATATTTTGCACAACCGATAACCTAAGTAGAGACGTGACATGGCATATCTCTACTTAGAAGTAATAACCGCTATATCCTTCAGCATTTCTAAATGCTGCCGAACAGGTGCAAGGGTATTCGCAACGATCATCCCACTGGCGGCAACTGCTGGTAGACCTATACCAGGAAATGTCGAGTCTCCACAACACATTAGTCCTGGTAGAGGTGTGCTTGGACCAGGAAATAAACCTACTCCTGCCGATATTGCCGGGCCGTAAGAACCTCGGTGACGGCGAAGAAAGCGTTCATGGGTTAGGGGTGTGCCTACAAGTGTGACTTCGCAACGCGAGCGAATATCGGGAATGATGCGCTCTAGTGCTTGCCACATCACTTCTGCACGCGATCGCTTTTGTAGCTCATACTCTTGGCTTCTCCTGTCCATTCCTTGCCAAAGAGCATACGGTTCATTACCAGGAGTATAGACGTGTATTACATGCTTGCCTGGTGGTGCTAACGATGAATCTAAAACCGATGGAATCGACACTAAAACGAGATTCTGCGGAGCTGTGATTCCTATTTCCCAATCGTTGACCACGATGTAGTGACACGCCAAGTCTGAGCGCAATCCTTGGGCATCAATGCCTAAATGGAGATGCATGAAACTATCACACTCTGGTGTCGCCTGTCGTTGAGCGCGAAACTGTTTTGATACAGCTCCCTGCGGCAGCAACTTCAGCGTATCCCAAACCGATGCATTAGATACAATTGCCCGACGCACTCGGATCTCTTTGCCATTACGCAGGCGTACACCTACTGCCCGCTTGCCTTCTACAAGCACTTGCTCGACGTGAGCGCCAAGTATCAGCTGACCACCGTGTTTCTCCAATCCTTGTAAAAGAGCGTTAACCAAAGCACCACTGCCGCCAACTGGATAATCAAGCACTACCCCTGGCCGATACCAATCTGCAAACATAAATGCTACCTCTGCGGCACTCGTTCCAGAAGCCGGAAGCCCGGAGAGGAGAAAACACAACATGTTTAGCCAGTTGTGGATAAAAGGGTCTTGAATCACACCGTCCATAATCCGGGAAAAAGGCCCCGTAAGTTTTAGGACATTTGCCGCATGTCTAGCTAGAGATGGGGCAAATCGGCTGACAGTGATAGCTGCACCCAGATCGAAGCGTAATGCTGCTGGAGGAATAGCGATCGCAGCTTGAGCTAGCGGTTCCATCACCCGTTGCAATTGCTGCCATTCAGCTACCGCATCAGAACCGCGAAATCTCTTCAGCACCTCACAAAATTGTTCAGCACCAACTGAGGTGTCAAAATCACCTTCTGGCAAACAGCAACCCCAAGTATCGTATGTCACCCACGGCAAGTCAGAGCCAATTGCGTCTAGTACTTGTCGCAGAGGATTGGTAGAGGGACTGTAAGACAATCCAGAGTAGAGTGACGGCCCTGAGTCAAACTTAAACCCGTTACGCTCAAAAGCGTGCGCCGCACCACCAGGGATAGAGTGACTCTCACAAACTGTCACATCAAAGCCATAGCGTGCCAAAACAGCAGCACAACTCAAACCACCAATACCGCTACCAATGACGACTACATCTGTTTGTTTCACTCACTGATTTCCCGCAAACAACACCAAACGTTTACTAGCTTATAGCGGTTCTAACCAATCATCGATCGACTAAATCGGCAACTCATCTAATATGTTTTTTTGTCTGTTGAAGCTTCTTTATTTAGTATATTTTCCTCAAATGCAGATAGAAATCTAAAATTTTCTCCGATTTTTAATGAAAAAAATTATACTTAACTATTACTTTTATTAGCTTGAAGACTAGAAATTTACGCAAACTACTGTGTACTACTTTTACTTCTATTGGCATATAACTCTGGTGAGTTTAAAATCGCAACAAATTATAGTTAATATTTATAAGGTAAATAAAAAATACTTTATATAAATAGAATGCCAACTGCTCTAATTACCGGTGCCTCTAGCGGTATCGGTAAAGCCTTTGCCCAAGAACTAGCTGCACGTCAAACAAATCTAGTTCTAGTTTCTCGTTCTGAAGAGAAACTTAATCAAATAGCGAAACAACTACAAGAACAATACAAAATTCAAGTAGACGTTATAGTTAAAGACCTTACAGAACCTAACGCACCCGCTGCTGTATTTGATGCGACTAAAGCCAAACAATTAACAATTGATTTGTTGATCAATAACGCTGGCTTTGGCGACTATGGAGACTTTGCCCAAAACGACAGAGAACGGCAAATCAAAATTGTACAATTAAATATTGTGGCATTAGTAGATTTAACCCATCAATTTCTACCGCTAATGCGACAACGCCGTTCTGGTAGCATTATTAACTTATCTTCAATTACTGCATTTCAACCAATGCCATACCTTTCTGTTTATGCTGCCAGCAAAGCTTTTATTGTCAGTTTTAGTCAAGCATTATGGGCAGAAAATCGTTCTTATGGTGTTCGCGTCCTGGTTGCTTGTCCAGGGCCAATAGAAACCAACTTTTTTGCGGAAGCTAATTTTCCTCCAGCTTTGGCAGGAAGCACAAAACAAATGTCTACTTCTGAAGAAGTGGTACGCGAATCTCTAAAAGCTTTGGAAGAATGGCAGCCAAACGTTGTTATTGGTGATACTACCACTCAACTTAGAACTATATTAGCCCGCATAGTACCACGAAAGATTCTGCTGAATATGTTAGCCAAAAAGTTTAAAGCTTAAGAATGTTGACCGATCTACATATACCTTGTTAATTGAACTCGGTAACGGTCTTTTTTGGTAACTGCTATTTCGCCAACTTCTAAACGTCCTTTACTACGAATGGCAATTAAGTCGCCTGATTTCACCTGAGAACTAGCTTGGGTGACTTCCTTCCAGTTGACGCGGACATCGCCACTATCAATTAAATCAACCATTTTGCTGCGAGACATGCCAAAACCGGCAGATGCGATCGCATCTAATCGCAAAGAAGCCTCAACAGTAGTTAGTTCTTTTTTCTTTGGTTCCCGAACTTTTAACTCATTGATATCAATGGGCTGAGTTTTCACAGGCACCGATCGCACCTGTTTTAGATTCATTTCTAAAAATTCCGCCAACTCTGGTGCTACGATCGCCTGCGCTCCTCGTTCTCCCAGAACAATAATGTCTCCTGTCTTTTCGCGGACAATTCCCGTTCCCAACATTGCACCTAAAAAGTCGCGGTGAGTGGCGGTATCAAACAGAAAATTCCCAGCAATTTCAAGTGCGACAAGGGCAACTTGAGAGCGATCTAGAGGCATTTCCGAACGGGCGATCGCAATTCTTTGGCGTTCTGCTTGCGGATATCCGCCCCATGAAACTAATTGCACCTCTGTTAACCGACTAAAAACTCGTTGAATTTCTGCCAATTCCGGAGGAGACAAAAAATCCGTCAAAACCACTTCCCAAGTTTTGATGGCTTGTTCTGCCTGATCGATCACACGAGCTACACTATCTCGATTTTCTACACCCTTTAAAAGTTCTTCTCTTGGCAACATTACAAAAAGTTATAAGTTATGAATTAACAATTAATGTACTACAAGCTTCTTGATTCTAACTTCAGTTCCCATCTCAGCAGGCTTTCATCTCTACCTATTTGTTGCATTCCCAGTTTTTCCAGAATGCGAATCTAAGCAGTATGGCGATCGGAAGAATGAGCAATAATCTTCTTGAGTTCCGGCTGAGTAAAGGCAAAATTGACCAATGCTTGAACAGCCTCAAAAGCATATCTTGGTTGCGATACGCCGACAGCAGTTCATAACCCAACTCAACTCTACAGTTCCTTGCTCATCAGGTTTGCCACCAAACCCCAAATCCCCAATCAGGGTAGCATCGTCAACATTAATCATTAGCCACACACCCCAACCGAGATGAGATGGATCGTTAATTAGCATTTGAGCATACGTTGGTAAAAAATCTAGCACCTCAGATTTATACCAATCATCAGGAACTCTGACACCCAAAAGCTGCTCTACTTGCAATTGATTTTTTGTCGCAGTACTTTGAGCCACCTCCAAAGAACATGGAAGTAACTCAAGGCGGTGTGTTTTAATTTGCAAGCAATTATTCATTCGCTACACGTTATTACATGAAGGCAGGTTTTAACTCCCCACTCCTCAACCTCGTTTTGTTATTGTGGATTGATAGAGTACTAGTTCTGTTCAGAATAACCTTGAATATTTTCTGGCTCAAACTGACGTAAAATTCGGGTTGCTTGTCGAGTCAAAGTTTCAGAACCCTGGATGACAATAATGTATTTACCTACATCCAAGCGGTTGCGATAGGGTAAAGCATCACCACTGCCCACAACTAGACCAACTCCACCACCGACAAACACACTACCCATAGCACCACTGGCAGCGCCTAGCAATCCCCCGACGATGTGATTACCAATTTCACCTGCCCAAGCAAAGGTATCTAAACCAGTAATGACGCTGAAAGTAAAACCCGCGAAAAAGCCGAATGGTACAAGCCAGAATGCCATTAGCTTTGCTTGCTTTTTGGCCTGCTCTTTGGGGTCAATCAAGCCGAACTCGTCAGCAGTTTTATACCCCTTTCCCAGGATAGTACTTTTTATGGCTTCTTTTTCTAAGGCTAGGTAAGCAGCTTCGGCTTGGATACGGTCTGGTAATACTGCAACAAGATAATTCATTATTTAACAATGGCTGTCTGAATAGAGTTTTGCCTTATCCTCGCATATCCCCAGGTTAAGAGATCGTATCAATTTTAGATTTTGGATTAAAAGTCTTTAGTACAAGGCTGTTCTGGGAATCCCAAACAATACTACTTAGGCAACTCCAAAAGATAAATCATCCCGCTCGTAGTTGTTGATAGTCATCAAGAGCCAGTGCCTTGCAGAGTTTCCCCCGTTGACGCAACTGGTGTTCATCAGTCATCACTTATTTACTTTAGCGAGTCCAATGGCTCACAAAAATTGTTCGCACCTTGCTTGAGGACATATATTAATACTGGCGTTGCCAACATCTTAGGAAACGTCGGTATTGTTTTTAGGTGTTCCATCATCCCCTGAAGGGAGCTATTCACTAAGTCTTTCCGATATTCTTGTTCACAAATAACCGCACGCCATTTTCTAGCCAAAGCATCTAACCATTCTGAATTTGCTCTTTCTGGTTCTTGTCCTGACCGAATGGCTAGCGTCATCGCTGCATCTTCCAAATCTCCCTCACAGTCCTCAATCAAATCCAATGCTTCCATAGCTATAGAATCATCTGCTAATTGAGAGCGAAACAGTGCAATTTCTTGGGATGTAACTTGAGTCATGAGTTTTTACAAGCGGAGCAGTTGATCGCTCAGCTATATTATTCCAAATTTTGACTGCTTATTTTAGGGCTTTAATTTCTGTACTCTGAATGGAATTCTGCTGCTAACAACCCTTATTCAAACATGAGTATCTTGTATAACAATTAAATTTTCATGGAACTCCTTTTAAGATATTCATTTAGCAACTAAATGACTCGATCGCTTTAAGTATTAATACTTTTAAAAAATACTTTATGGTTAAATAGTATACTAAACATATTATGTATAGAAGCAATCAAAAAATAGTCAAGAGTCCTTAGTCAAAAGGATGCAGCTGTGTGGAGGTTCCCCCGTTGAGGAAATTGGCATCAGGTGACTGACATGAGCGACTGGCGTTAGCGTCGCTCATGGGGAGCCACTGCGGTCTTGGGGTTCCCACGGCAGTCCGCTCAAGTCGGGAAACCCGCTCACGTGGCTGCCTCCCCGTTGTAGCAACTGTCGTCATGTGGCGTGAGACACTAAGAGCGACCGAGCGTCACGAACCTTACCCGTAAGGGTTCCCGTTGTTAGCGCTAGCGGTAGCGAGGAACGATCGTCTGGGGGACTACCGTTAGCGCAGCGTTAGCGATAGCGTCGTGTTAGCGAGTCCTCTCCCAAAGGGAGACGCTAAGAGCGACCGAGCGTCTCCCCTAGAAGGCTAGCCGCCCAACGGACTGCCTCCCCAAGACGGCGCTGTCTCCCCAACGCAGTGTTCTCCGCAACACACTGCCTCCTCCTGACTCCTGATTCAGCACTAAGGTAATGCCCTGGAGGTAACAGACCTTTGTAACTGAGCCAAAGCACGGTTGTAATCCAAAATCGCTGTAACTCGATTACCTTCAGCTCTTGTTAAGTCGTTTTCGGAGTTAATGACATCGGTTTGAGTACCTACACCAGCTTGGAATCGCAAACGTGCCAAACGTAAAGCTTCCCTCGCCTGTTCTAATGCAGTATTGGCGGTTTGAACATTCTCTAAGTTAGCTTGCTGGTTAGAAAAGGCTTGTTCTACCTGAAAGCGGATTTGGTTACGCTGCTCGCCAAATTGAGTTTCTGCGATCGCAATATTAGCCTTCGCCTGAGCGGCCCTTGCTCTTGATGCTCCTCCATCGTATAAATTCAGGCTGGCCCTAACTGCCAAAGAATAACCGTCAGTAACGCTGACGCTGTCATCAAATTGATCTAGCAAGTTGTAGCTGGCTACCAAACTCACCTGAGGTCCCAGATTTGCAAGAGCTTGCCTACGCTGTTGTTCGTTAATATTACGTTGTGCCAACTGCTGTTGCAGTTCCGGACGATTTTGAAAAGCGAGAATGATACTTTGTTCTAGAGTTTGGTTCCAAAGACCTGCTAATTGCACGGGGTCTGCCGCACTGATATTTACCGACTGCGCCACACTTATCCGAGTTGCTAACTGTCGACGGGTAATTTGCTGGCGCGAGACTGCATTAGTCAGGTCTTGTTGAGAATTTGCTAAATTCACTTGCGATCGCAGCACATCAAACCGAGTACCAACCCCAGCTCTTTCTAGAGCTTGTGCATCTCGCAAACTAGCTTGGGCATTCTCTACAGCGGACTGAGCAATACGTACTTGTTCATCTGCTTGTTGCAAATCGTAGTAATCAGTAGTGACATTCAGGCGGATTTCCTCAGATTGAGTTTCCACAGCCAATTCATTAAAACGCACCTGTTCTTCAGCTTGTCTGATACTCGCTTGCCGTCTCCCAGAAGTATAGAGGTCATAGGACAGTTGTGCTTGACCCGAGAAAGAGGTGCTGGGTTCATCTCCGGGCGTTGGTATACCTGTGTCTCGTTCTTGTTGTTCCAACTGTAGTTGAGACGAAGCAGACTGACTGCGAGTGATATCAGCACTAACACCAAGAGTAGGAAGCAAAGCAGCTTGTGCCTCGCGTAAAGCAGCTTGAGCGCGTTCTAACTCCAATAACGACACTTGTAAATTGCGATTGTTGCGTCGTGCTAGTTCCAAAGCCTGTGCTAAAGTAATCGGCTCATTTTCCTGAAATCTTACTTCCTCTGGTTTGGTAGGAAACTGTAAAGGATTTGGGTTGGGATTGAGCTTCTCAGGAATTTGCACGCGATTAGCAGGCACGGGAGTAACTGTTCCTGGTTGAGTAGGAGTTAGCTGAACCCCATTAGGTGCAGGAGCGATCGTTTCTGGTTGGGTAGGAGTTGTGGCTGGACTAGCAGGAGCAGGAGTGACTGTTTCTGGTTGAATAGGATTTACCTCTAAACCATCAGGTGCAGGGGTTGAGGTCGCGTCAGGAGTGGGGGTGTTGTTCTGAACCACCAGTTTCCTACTGAGATTTTGATGTTGGCAGGCTCTTGAGGTCAACAGCAAAGAAGCCGAGATTCCCTTTTCCTGCGAGCAACTCTCTACCTCCAACAGCTTTGCAATTCCTATTCCCCTAACCGTAGTCTGTAAAACTGTCGGCAACTGAATTGGGGGCTGCTTTATTGGCACTGCTAATTGCCGTAAAGAAGATAGAGAAAAAGTTGCTTTCTGAACAGAATGGTTTTTAGAGGTAGAAGTAGGAACAATTATTTTCTGGGATTGCTGAGCAAAAGTTGCTAAGTTCCTCTGTTTTTTATTACTTGTAAAATTATTCTGCTTTGGCTGCTGAGAAGAATTTAAGGCAGATATCAAACTCGAAAATCGATCTTCATCTTTCTTAGGTATTTGTTCTCTGGATACCTCAGTATTTCCAGCCAAAATCACTGAGTTATTACTACTACTTAAAGGCTTTATATTCAGCTTTTTCAACCCAGGATTGGGTACTAGGGCTGGCAAAGTCTTGCTTGCAGTATTTGGCAGTTGTGTATGAATATTATCTACAACTAGAGTTTGACTATCGGTAGAAGTCAAAACACTAAAAGAAGACATTTCTTGTACACTACTTACCTGCATCGGCTCTGCTAAAGCAGGCTGGGTCGTTAGTACTGCTGCTGTGACACCAGGTAAGAAACTATGGAATAATTGCTGTCCTTTCACCGCATCCCCTCACACAAAAAATCAATCTAGCGGCAGAAAACCCTTCTTCACCACAGAATATAGCACGATACTAAATTTAGGAGAGAATATACTACGATACTAAATTCAAGAATAAATTCAAGAATCAGAACTTTGTTTGTCTTCAAAACCTCTGACTATGCGAGAAAGTTCTGCTTTTTCGTCGATACTAACGCGGCTAGGAGCCCCGCTAACAATTCGTTCGTAGTTGCGGAAAGAATCTTTAATTTCGGGCCCGTCAGCAGTAATATTGTACTCGCGGATACCTTTATCATGCCAAGAGCCTCGCATTTTAAACACGTTAATTGCCCGCGACATTTCTCCACGAATTTCTACGTACTGCAACATCAAAATTGTGTCAGTAATCGTGGAAATATGGGAATCAGTAATTGAATGAGAACCCATAAATTGCTCAGTTGTGTTAGAAAAGAAACCAGTTATTTCTTCTTGCTTAGCATAACCAGTAACACCAATGACAAACTGCCGGAATGCATTATTACTGACTCCTCTTGCTAGTGCTGAGAGGGAGTCAATGGCAATGCGAGCTGGTTTAAAGAACGCAATTTCCGACTTCATAATTTGCAAGTGATCCTCTAAACCAGTAGACTCAGGATACGTACAAATTATTTTGAGTAAACCTTGACGTTCTAATTCTTCAAAATCAATTCCCCAAGAGTAAGCATTACGAGATAGTTGAGCGCGTGATTCTTCATAAGCAAATAAAATCGCTCGTTCACCATTGACACAACCATCTTGCAGAAACTTACTGACCAACAGTGTTTTACCAGTACCTGTGGCTCCTGTCACCAAAATAATAGAATCTTTAAAGAAACCACCACCGCACATTTCATCTAGGGTTTTAACTCCAGAAGATACGCGCACATTAGAAGACCTTTGAGTCAAACGCATTGCTCCCAAGGGGAAAATATTAACTCCTCCATTAGTAATTGTGAAAGGATACTCTCCTTTCATATGAGTTGTGCCGCGCAATTTGAGAATTTCAATTGTCCGACGACGGCGTTCTCCTTCTAAAACGTTACGTACAATTACTACATTGTCCGACACAAATTCTTCCACCCCAAAAGAGGCAACCGGCCCGTATTCTTCGCTACGTTCGGTGGTAATAATAGTGGTAACATTTAATTGTTTAAGACGTGCTACAAGGCGAAAAATCTCCCGCCGCACTACTCCTATAGCTTCGTATTGCTGAAATACCGCTGTAATCGAGTCAATTGAAACTCGTTTCGCTTTGTACTTGCGAATGGCATATTGCAAGCGTTCAATCAGTGCTGAAAGGTCAAAGTTGCCAACTATATCTTGACCTTCTGGGTCAGGAGAAGCGTCCAAAATAAACAACTTGCCTTCATCAATGAGGCGTTGCAAATTCCAACCAAAAATGTAGGCATTTTTTATAATGTCACTGGGGGATTCTTCAAATGTAACAAATACTCCTGCCTCATCAAAGTAGGTAATTCCGTTAAAGAGAAACTGAAGAGATAATAAAGTTTTACCTGTACCAGAGGTGCCGCTTACTAGAGTAGTTCTACCAACAGGTAGGCCTCCATGACTAATATCGTCAAAGCCCTCTATCATTGTACGAATTTTTTCTACACCCCCGATTGGTGTGCTGTTTTTTTCTCGATCGTTTTCGCTCATTGGTGGATAATAAACGGTTGCTGAACCCAAGTTTTATATGGTAGTTGCTATTTCATCAATTTTTGATGATTGAGAGTTGTGTTACTCTTCCCAATCTTCTTCGCTCAGCTCTTCATAAAGCAAATCTAATCCAATCAACACTCTTTCTCGGTCTGAAAGGTCACCAATAATTTTGCGAACGGGTGGAGGCAAAATTTTAGATAATGTTGGCGTAGCTAATATTTTATCTTCCTCAGCTAGTTGCGGATTTTTTAGTACATCGATAACTTTCAAAGCATAGACACCTTGAAACTCCTGTTCTAAGATGTTTTTAAGTATTTTTAATGCCCGTACAGAGTTTGGCGTGTTCCCTGCTACATAAAGCTTGAGAACATAAGTTTTTCTTGCTTTATTCATAAAGGTACAGGCTTAAGCACAAAAATGAAAATACATTATAAATCGGTGAATTTGAAAGAAGATGCAACTGTTACTTGTGAACGTTCTAACTGTGAGAGATTCTATCTATTTGGAAATTGAAGACCTGTAGACTTCGCACAGATGAGCTAGGATATCTATGAGTGTCAGTCGGTAATCAAGTAATGCTTCATCACTCCTTCCTTCTAATTTTAGCTGTTTGGAAAATTCTTCAATTAGTTCCATATGCATTTCTATGATTTGGGGCACAGGAATATTAGCACAAAATACCGCATTTATAAATTTATCAATTTTTTCTTTCAGTGTTTTGTCTGTAGTAAAGTAATCTATAAGAATTTTGCGATAATCTGATTTAAGTTGCTGCAACAACACCTGCCGATCGACGTGACTCATCTGCTGAAAAATCTGCTGTGGTTTTTGCTCTTGGCAAGCAAATACATAAAAATATTGGTCAGTAAAATTTTGATTAAAGTCTGGTTTTAACCATCTCAGTAAATGGTGGTTTTTCGTAGTAGTCTCAGCAACCAGAGGCGAAAAGTAAAATAGAGCAGTGTTATACTGCCTAGAGCTATACATCTGCTCCCTTAATCTTGGTTGGATGGCTAGCCTAGCCAGGTTATCTAAATTTTTTTTAACATTTGACAGGAAAATAACTACGGGTAGTAACATTTATATATCTATATATTTTGTTAGTCACCCTGACCAATACTTGTATATCTATTTTGGGTAGTACTTGGCGCATAGTAAAATTATGAGTCTACCCCAGAAAATGTTCTGTGTCGGCACATCAATCTAGCGGGAAACTCAACAACTTAGTGCAGCAAGTGGGCAGTAAGATTTTAGTAGGTCGTTGTGAGATGTTCGTTGTAGAGCATACCTTACATAATTTGTGGTTTGCATATGCATATCTATCTCAATACAGATTTTGTGCTTAACTCCTTAATAAGATACTTAAACCAACTTAAAGTATTGTCGCATTTTAAATCATTATAATTCCTCAAGGTTCTAAAGCGAATTTTTGGAGCCATAATTGTTTTAGCCGTACCTATCGACAAGGAGTTTCAACACCAGTAGGGCACAGGCAAGATGTTTCCCCAAAGTTCAAAGCGGCAAAAGAAACTGCTGCTGTGACAACTAGTGAACCCAACAAGCCATGTCTCTTGAGAATCAAGCCAATTGTTTCAATGGTGTTGAAGCTATAACAAGAATCCTCCCTATATTGAGTCTTCTTAAAGGATATTGCTTCAGGCGTAACAACTATCTACTCAAATGCTGGTGGTGATGCCGGAGTCTGCCAAAGGAAGAATGACCCCCGAAGCCTTATGTCAATGCTACAGTGTCCGCTTTATGACTTTCTAGCAACCGTACCTAGCTGCGTAGAAATAACTACTCTGGCAGTGGTGTTGGAGATTTTTGAGAAAGAGCAGTGCGATCGCTTGGTAGTAGTGAACCAGCAACAATACCCCGTGGGGTTGCTGTACTCTGCCCGATTGACCCGAAAACTGTTAGCAGCAGCTTGTGGCGAGCAGCCTCTAACATTACAACAACCACTGTCAACCTTGCTTCAAAACCTGATTGAGCCAATCCAGGCATTACCAGCAGCTTATTGTGTAGAGCAATTTAGCTTATTTTTAGGTCACCAACAAAGCAATACCAACAATAACCTAGATTGGGCGCTGATTGATAGAGATGGAAAATTTTTGGGGCTATTAGATAGTTCACGCCTGTTGAGATTGTGGACTCAGGAAAAAGCAGCAATTGGTGCAGTGGAAACCTCATACTCAACTGCCCAGAGGTCGTCTGAAAGAATAGGTACTTCCCGCAAAGGTAATGCTGGGGTAAAAACTTATCGGCGATCGCCCAAGGCAAATCCACGTCAGCTATTGGTAGATAAACCACTTGTACAACTTTTAGAACTATTGCCTTGGCCTTTAATGTTGCAAACAGGTACTGGTGAGGTTGTAATCCAAAACCCGGCCTGGTGGCAGCAACTGGGAGTATTGAAAGATCCAGAAGGAGTCCGGCGACAGGTGGAAGAGATACTCGCTCCCGCCCGTGCCAAACAACCAGAATACGCCAGTCAAAACACAGCCAAAATTCTTCAGAGTAGAGGCTACGAGCATGGTGGTGAAGAAGCCACGCCAATTAAATTTCATCCTGGAGAACAGAACTTCTCTTTGAGGCATGAAGCCCCGCCACCTCTATCGCCAAATTTGCACGACGAACAACCAGCAACTGTGGGTGCTACATCCACTCGGTGCTTTTTGGATAGTGAGGTGGGTACTT
This sequence comes from Dendronalium sp. ChiSLP03b, assembly GCF_034531165.2. NCBI lineage: Bacteria > Bacillati > Cyanobacteriota > Cyanophyceae > Nostocales > Nostocaceae > Dendronalium > Dendronalium sp. ChiSLP03b. The sequence goes on from NZ_JAVRBR020000098.1 coordinate 27,446, forward strand.
GTACCTGCGTCGTCGAAGTCCAAAACGGTCAGGAGCGAGTCTGGCAGTTTGCCAAAATCCCCCTAGATAATACTGATTTAGAAGTTGCACTCAACAACGCCAGTCTGCTCAATTCGGGGAACTCGCCCACGCGGTTGGCTCCTCAACAACGCCAGTCCGCTCAAGTTGGAAAATCCGCTCGCGCGATTGGTTCCACCCTGCGAGAAGCCGCAGAAGCGTCTACAGCACTCAGCACCGACCTCTGGTTAGTATTAGCCACTGATGTGACAGAGCAGCAGCAGCTTTGCAAAGAACTAGCAGCTAAGAATGCTGATTTGATTCAACTAAATCGGTTAAAAGATGAGTTTTTAGCTTGTATCAGCCATGAATTGAAAACTCCCTTAACGGCAGTTTTAGGATTATCGCGGTTGCTAGTGGATCAGCAGCTAGGAGAACTCAACGAGCGTCAAGCCCGTTATGCTGGCCTAATTCATCAAAGCGGTCGCCACCTGATGAGTGTGGTCAATGACATTTTGGATTTGACCCGCATGGAGACGGGACAGATGGAGTTGGCGCTGGTACCGGTCAAAATTCGCTCTGTGTGCGATCGCGCCCTATCAGAAGCAAAAGCTGTCCACACTCAAAGCACCAAAGCTACATCTCCCAGCGAACTTCAAGCGGAACGTTCATCATCTCCGGAATTCACCCTTTCCATTGAACCAGGGTTAGATCGGATTGTGGCAGATGAGTTGCGCTTGCGCCAGATGCTAATCCACCTGCTTTCCAACGCCTTTAAATTCACCGAAACATCTGGCGAAATTGGTTTGCGGGTAAGTCGTTGGGAAGGATGGATTGCCTTTACAATTTGGGACACAGGCATTGGCATTCCCGAACACCAGCAACACTTAATATTCCAAAAATTTCAACAGTTGGAGAATCCCCTCACCCGTCAGTTTGAAGGCACCGGTCTGGGACTAGTGCTAACTAGGGCCCTTGCCCGCTTGCACGGAGGTGATGTCAGCTTTTTATCTCGTGAAGGCAAAGGTAGTCAGTTTACACTTTTGTTACCGCCAAGTCCGCCAACAACAGGTTTCACCGAGCCAGAAATGGGAACAACAGCAGATAAAGAAACCCAAAATATTGGGACACAAATTCCTACTTCAGCACGTCAGCGCGTTACCACTACCGCTCAACATCACCCCACTTGCTCGCAACGGTTAGTGCTAGTAGTTGAGGCAGTGGCCAGATATATTGAAGATTTGACGGAGGAACTAAAAGGTTTAGGTTATCGCGTAGTAATTGCTCGGTCAGGAACAGAAGCAGTCGAAAAAGCCCGCCGCTTGCAACCGAAAGCTATATTCTTAAATCCCTTGTTGCCCTTGTTGTCTGGTTGGGATGTGCTGACATTACTAAAATCAGATGCAGCAACTCGCCACATTTCTGTGATTGTGACAGCTACCGCAGCGGAAAAAGAGCAGGCATTTGCTAACCAAGCCGATGGTTTTCTGAGTTTACCAGTCGAACATCAGGCTTTGGCTCCACTATTAGAAAAGTTATGTGTTACACCAACAATTCAGCAGCCAGGTGTTGAAAGTAATAAAATCATCTCCACTAAAAACCCACTGCGAATTCTAAGATTAGTTAATCCGGCATTGGAGTCAATTAATCCTTATCCCTCGTTACGAGAACATCGGGTAATAGAAGTAGATGACCTAGATCAAGCAGAACTATTGGCTCGAGTTTGGCAGTTCGATGTAGTTTTGTTGGATGTAGAACATTCCTTGGCACAAATTCATTTACAACAGTTGACTCAGCATCCTCGCTTGATTGCTTTACCACTGGTAACTTGTGATGTCGCAACTACTTTGGCAGCTTCCCAAATCCCCGGACTGTCTGTGTATCCTTGCTTAACGCCTTTTAATAAAGACAACAGCGATCGCACTGACAAACCAGATGCCTTATTGTCAGTATTACAAATCGCATCTGGAATCTGTTATCCACCCAGTATTTTAGTGGTAGATTTGACAATGCTACGCGATTTACCACAGAGCAAGCGCAAACAAGCTAAAAGTTATCGTACAGCAAATAACTCCTCAGTTAGTAGTGAAACTATCGAACGGGGGTCTGAATGGTTTCAAGCTCTAATTCAGTACCTGCAAACAGCTGGTTTGAAAGCAGCAATGGGAAACTGTTGGGCAGAAGTGTTAGAACAAATTCGCCACCAAAGTGTTGATTTGCTGCTGATTTACTTAGGAGAATCAGCAATTCATAAAGAAGTGCTAAAAGCGCTGAAAGCATTGGGAGATTTACCTTTCAATTTGCCGCCAATTGTGGTGATAGACCAGAAATTAAATCGCCTACAAATAAATTCCCGGTCTGAGTCACAGGAAAAATTGCAGTCAATAGAAAATGTTTTACAGCAGATTGCAACTCACATATTGCCTCGCTCGATATCCATGGAAGACTTATTAAGTCAGATCAATCAAGCTTTAGCTGTTAAAGGACAATATGAAAAATGCCAATAATCGGATTTAATTTTGGATTTTAGATTGAATAATTCAAAATCCCAAATCTAAAATTCGGTCACTCTATCACAACTCCTGGAACTGGAAACCTCAAGCAAAAAGTTATGCAATTTATGCGTGCTTCAGTTCATGATATGCTTAATTTTTCCTTTTTCATTTTCTTAAAAGAAACTCGAATCAATTGATAAGCACCTTTAGCGGCTATATTCTCGTAATCATCTGGCTGAAAATTCATTTTGATAATGTTTGTTTGCTCAGCTAGAATCAGCAAAGAGGGGGGCTTTATTTGTTGGGCAGCTTGGTTGTTAATCAATGCCACAGCATCTCTAGTCAATTTTATGAAATTTATTTGCTTTTGAGAGTAAAAAACTACACTTGGCTTTTTGAAGCCAACCATGAGTAATTCTTCATTTGGCTGTTGTGCTTGTACTACAACCGCAGATAACTCTCTTAAAGGTAGCTGACGTTCGCGATCCATCAAAAATGCAGCAGGCATTAAGATAAAACTCAAAAACGCTAGGAACACCAGCAAATTCATGCTGATAATAGAGTGCCAACGGCGAAGAATAATTGAAAATGCAATGATAACGGCACTAGAGAGCAACAAGAAACCTCCCAGCCTTGGTAAACCGGAATTTTCAATGAGTAGGCGGAAGTCAGGCGCAGCTTGATCCCTACCTAATAACTGTGATAGGTGAAACATTGCTACCGCCAATGCTGATAAAAATACGACATTGACCCAACCACTCCAGAGGAGTGAGGGGAATGAGGTAATTAATTTTTCTCCCGTTCTTTCTGTTACCTCGTTTTTACCTTGGAAAAAATCGCTCCACAACAGGGCTACGAGGATAGCGGCTGCTGGCATTAAAGGTAAAACGTAGCTGGGGAGCTTAGTTACAGCAATAGTAAAAAAGCTAAAGACGCTTAAAAACCAAATGCAGGCAAATAAACCCAATTGCTGAGAGCGTTCTTGAGCGCGCCAGTGCGATCGCTGCCACAACTTCAGTCTGACCAGCGCCACAGGTAGGTATACTGAGTACGGCGCAAAGCCCAGCAGCACGACTATAAAGTAAAAAAACCAAGGAGCTGCGTGACCATTAACTACCTCTGTAAAGCGTTCCAAGTTGTGATAACCAAAGAAGGAGTTAATAAAGTTCCAGCCATTGCGCCAAATCACGAGCAAATACCACGGGACTGATAAACCTACAATAATCAGCATCCCTAAGAAAAAGCGCATTTCCCGCAATATTTCTCGTAGCTTGCCCACATACATTAAGAACGCGAGGATTATTAGCCCAGGCAAAACAATTCCCACAGGCCCTTTAGTTAAAATTGCCCCAGCAATCAGCACATAGAAAGCCAAGTACCACTTATTAGGGAGTAGGGAGTGAGGAGTAATTATTCCCCTGTCCCCCTGCTCTCTTTTCCCTGCGTATCCCAAAAAAAAGCATAACAAGGCTGATGCCATGCACCCAGTCAGCAACATATCTGAGACACCCGTTCTTCCCCAGACAACCATCTCAGGATTGAATGCCATCATTGCTGCTGCTACAGCGGCGGTTAAAAAGCGGCGAGTTGGACGTGAAACCTGCTCTAATTCGTCTTGTTTTGCCAGATGCCACTGTAAAGTGTAAAAGCCCAAACTAATTACTGCAATTGCTGCAAGCGCTGAAGGCAGACGCACCGCCCACTCATTCACCCCAATAATTGCATAGGCGATCGCTTGACACCAATAGATTAAAGCAGGTTTATCGAAACGAGTTTCGCCATTAAAAAAAGGGGTAATCCAGTCACCTGTAACAAACATTTGTCGGGAAGCTTCGGCAAACAGTGGCTCTGTTTCATCAATCAAGCCAATGTTACCCAAATTCCACCCATAACCTACCCAACCAATCAGAATCAACCACAGAATTGACACAGTCACAGCAAGGGCTGGACGCTCTACTATATTGTTGAACCACTGGCCAACATTACGGGGGACACTCAATTTCGTTCTCATCAGTTACTCAGTCAATAGTAAGCCAGTGCGGTAAGGCAGCTCTTATCTTGGCGGTGAGGCAGTTCGGAGAGTCCAGCACTGCGGGAGATTTCCTTCAGCAGGTGACTGGCGTTAGCGTAGCGGTAGCGACGTTAGGAGCATCACCCCAAGGGTCTTGGGAGTTTCACGCCACTTCCTTCAAGTCGGCATAGCGGCGCAAAGGAGTGGCTCCCCATAAGCAACTGGCGTTAGCGCAAGCGTTGACGACGCAGGAGCGTCACCCCTTCAGCCTCACTATTCAATAGTCGTTGACTAGTAAGGTTTTGTTCTTTATCATTCCTGATTTTCGCTCAATCATTGACCATAAACTACTAAAACTGACCACTGACCCCTACGGATGACGCTTGTAGCGTCACTATTACCAGTTGCTTATGGAGACGACGGCAGTTGCTACCCTTCTCCTAAGGGAGACGCTGCGCGTAGCTTGCTTCCCCGCAAGGGTAAGGGAACGCCAAGAGCGAACAACGCAGGGAACCTCATGCCAGTTCGCTCAAGTCGGTAAACCCATCCACGCACCTGGCTCCGCAATATACTGCCTCACAACTGACCCTTCGGGTGATGCTCGTTCCGACACTTGATGACTCGCTAACGCTTCGCTATCGCTAACGCTGCACTAACGTCAGTTGTTCATGGGGAGCCACTGTGTTGCGGAGGTTCCCTCCGCTGTAGCAAGTGGCGTGGAAACCCCTAAGACCACATTGACTCAAAACTAACTACTGACTAAGTACCAATATCCATTCTTGCTTTTGAGAATTCCAGCTAGGTAAAGGAGTTTCTCCAACAACGTATGGCCCCCAGTAGCGTCGGGTACCGTCCTGTGCGAATGCAACTAAAATATCTCCTTTCTCCAGCTTTAAGTTCCCATTAGGTAAAGAAAGAATCAATCCCTTGTTACTACCTTCTTGGGGATCAAAATCCCAATGAGCTGGAAGATCGTAGTTAGTTTTTGCTACTGCAACGCCTTTCACCGCTGATTGCCGCGCCAGTAAGGCCAGCCGCACAGGCTGATCTGTTTGATTGCTCATTCGCAAAGTTCCCTGATGCTTGGCATTTCCAGCCGTTCCTTGGCGGACTGCCAAGATTGGAGTAGTCTTGCTACTACTAAGTTCAACGGGGTTGCTAAGAGTAGTTGCTGGACTGGAGACGCTAGCTAAAGTACCTATTTCAGGTGAACCAGTCGATGCGGGTGGATTGCTCTCTATCTCAAGTGCGTCATTGGATACTGAGGAAGCTGTATCTGGATTCGTGGGTTCAAAAGATACACTTAGCCCCCAACATCCAGATAGTAACCCAAGCAGCCCTAATGAACAAGCAGTAATAGCAGCGTTGCGATACACTGAGGATTTCATATTGATAGTTATTAGAAATAAGAATTTGTTTAGGCTTGACCAAATAGTAGCCTATTATTCAAAAGTGGCAATCATGGAAATTTGCTGACTCGCCTACTCTAGGCTCTCGTATAATTAAGGTATGTAATGTATCATAAATATCATTTTTCAGAGAAATGATTAGCATGAATAGTTACCTTACTGCTCGACTAAAAACAAGCATAAATTCCTGATTTTTCGTAGATTTTTGCTGACTATGATGAAACAAGCAGAAAAATCTGATACATAAATAGCAAATTGATTCGTAGAAACACAAAAAAAGATTTTTGTGAGTCACGTAATATGAGCAACAAGGTGTCTTTTGTCAAACTTCCAGGTTTAGCCGCTGGATATTCTTAATATTTCTTAACAATTTCTTTGCTATTTAGTTCGGTGTGTCTAGTTACTAGGCATAAAAATCTACCTGGTAGAACTTTGTTCCAATATCGGGATAAAAAAATGTATAGAGTTTGATAAACAAGGAAGAATCAGCAAATATTTACAATATCTATCTAAATTAAGATTACGCTAAAATGAACAGCTTCAGTATAAAAATAATTCATGAAATTTTGACTATAAGTGACTGACAGTGCTTCATGCTTTGACACTTAGAGTCGTTTGATACTTCATACTTTAGCCTTTAAATAATGCAAAATACTCGTCTCAATAACTTGTTTGATACCATTGCTAGAAGTTTAGGGCAATGGTTGGCAAATCCTTGGCGGCGGCTATCGCTACTAATAATTAGTTTTTTGTTTGGCTTTTTTCTCGGATCGGCTATTTCTACTTCAGCGGGACAAAGGGCGGACTTGGACATCTGGGCAGCTGCAATTTTAGTGCTGTTCACAGAGGTTACTAGCAGGATATTTTACAGTAGTAGCTTTTTTGCTAGGCGATCGCTCCTCATAGAATCACTAAACATTCTGAAAGTAGGTTTAATCTACAGCATGTTTATCGAAGCCTTTAAGCTGGGTTCGTAATTTCTCTAACAGAGGTTAACAGATGAATTCGTGGCTAAGTGAGATTTTTGTAACGGATACGGCAGACACTACTTGGCAACAGCAATCAGGAAAAGCGGCGTTAGCAGATACTTTAAAGGCGAAAGCTTTTGGCATCACATCGACAAATGTAGATGAAGTCATACAGATGCGATCGCGTTTACTCAAATCTGTTCTGCCAGCTTTTAGCCAATTCTGCCAAACTAGTCTTCACAGACCACCCCAAGAAATGCTAGAGGTGTTGTGGGATTTATGGCTACCTCTGGGTCTGAGACTAGCATCACATCGCCAAAGATTAGGGCATCCCTTAATTCAGGGAATTTTAGGAGGACAAGGAACAGGTAAAACCACAATGTGCAAAGTTCTCACCTTGATTCTTCAGCAGTTGGGATACCGCACCTTGAGTTTGTCTTTAGATGATTTATATAAAACTTATAGCGATCGCCTCGCTTTAACTCAGCAAGATCCCCGCTTGATTTGGCGCGGCCCTCCAGGAACCCATGATATAAACTTAGGCTTAAATCTACTGGATGGGATTCGCCAAGGCGAGAGTCCTGTGATGGTTCCTCGCTTTGATAAATCTGCTTACGGCGGTGCTGGCGATCGCACTACTCCAGAAATCGTCACAAATGTGGATATTGTGCTATTTGAAGGTTGGTTTGTGGGTGTGCGACCAATTGACCCAAATACATTTAATAACGCACCGCCACCAATTATCACAGATGAAGATAGAGCATTTGCCCGCGATCTAAATCGTCAACTAAATGATTATTTACCACTATGGGAGCGATTAGACAGCTTAATTGTGTTATGTCCCACTGATTACCGTTGTTCTTTGCCATGGCGCAAACAAGCCGAACAACAGATGATTGCTGCTGGCAAATCGGGGATGACTGACGAACAAGTTGAGGAATTTGTCAATTATTTTTGGCGATCGCTTCACCCGGAATTATTCATCAAGCCATTGGTTCAATCTCCCTCAGCAGTTGATTTAGTGATTGAGATTCATCCCGATCGCAGTTTTGGTCGGGTTTATTGCAATCCCAGATGATTTTGCTTAGTTTCTTGCTGCGGGAGGTTTATTTTTTAGGAGTTCCGCAGAGTGCAATTTAACCTGATACTGCTAGGTTATGACGCTGCATACTTAATTATGAATTGCTAACATGACTTTTTATAACGTTTTTCAAACTTTGTCCTCTAATATTCGGCTGATATGTCACACTGGTATGTGAGAGTGAATTCGGTGACGGCGTTTGTTTTTAGTATTGATAGGCTTTTTCCTTTTGGTATTTACAGACTTTTCTCCGAAATCTAAATCTCTACACAGTTATGAACTCGGAGACAATCTATGTCAGTTTATGTAGGCAATCTTTCTTACGAAGTTACTGAAGATGCCTTGAATGCTGTTTTTGCAGAATATGGTTCTGTAAAACGGATTCAGCTACCCACCGACCGTGAAACGGGTCGTTTACGTGGCTTTGGTTTTGTGGAAATGAGTTCAGAGGCTGAAGAAGCAGCTGCCATTGAAGCTCTTGATGGTGCTGAGTGGATGGGTCGCGATCTCAAAGTAAATAAGGCTAAGCCTAAAGAAGACAGAGGTTCGTTTGGTGGTAGCCGAAGCAACAATAACTTCCGTAAGCGTTATTAAGATTTAAAACTCAAGAGTTTTATTTAAATTCTTAAGGTCAGACAAGTAGTCTGACTTTTTTTTATAAATAGAGTAATTTTTGATGGATGAACGCCAGTTGCTATCTTGTGGGAAGGCTTCGGCTTATAACGGGGACAACCCCTCCGACGCTCAATGACTCGCTAATGCTACGCTATGGCAACTTCTCTTTGCAGCACTGGACTCACCACCCAACACAGTGTCCTCCGCAACGCACTGGCTCTTGATGACTGTCAAGAATTTCAAGCAGGATAATTTATTTTTTGGAATTCTGTAAATTTAATTGTTGAAAATTAAGGAAGAAAAGGGTAGATGGGAATTGTAGAGGATGATTGCTTACTGTAGGGCTTAACACGATCGCGTCCTTCTGTCTTTGCTTGATATAATGCGCGATCGGCGGCGGTAATCATTGCTTGAAAGTCCGAATCTGTCCCAGGAATTTCTGTAGATACCCCGGCACTAATCGTCACATAAGAACTGACTTGTGAGTTCCTATGGGGAATTGCCAAGATTTTGACAGCAGAGCAAATTGTCTCAGCTAGGACAATAGCACCTTCAGAATTTGTTGTCGGCAAAATCACAACAAATTCTTCTCCTCCATAACGGGCAACTAAATCCGCTGGACGTTTAACGGTATTTCTAATAGCTTTTGCAATCTCTTGAAGACAGCGATCGCCTGCTTGATGTCCATAAGTATCGTTGTATGATTTGAAGAAATCAACGTCGCAAAGAATCAGAGACAGAGGCAGTTGTTCCCGTGCCATGCGTTGCCACTCTTGGGCACAATACTCCTCGAAGCGGCGGCGATTAGCTACTTGAGTTAACTCATCGATAGTAACTAATCGCTGCAACTCTCGGTTAGCTGCTTCTAGCTGTTGCTGCAACTGAGATTGCTGAATCAAACGTCTTACCCGCTGACGCAAAACCGGCCAATGAATTGGTTTGGTTACATAATCGATTGCACCTACTTCAAATGCACGGTCTACTGATTCTTGATCCTCCAATCCTGTAATCATCAAAATTGGAGTATTTTTACCCGAATCAAGAGACTGCAACTGCGTGCAACAATCGAATCCATCCATATCCGGCATGATTGCGTCAAGTAATACTATATCAGGGTGCAACTGGTCAAAAACAGTTAAAGCTTCTCTGCCATCTTGAGCTTCTGCTGTTTGATAGCCTTCACACTGTAGGGAAAGTCGCAACTGCGTCCGAATAAATGGTTCATCATCAACAATTAGAACTAAAGATTGGTCTGCTTGAAGAATGGTGTTCATTATACCTCTTTCTCCAGTTCTGTTTGCAAAGCAATTTTGACTTGCTCAAATTCGTTGTGAAGTCGTAAGTAAATTTCTACACATCCTTGGAGATTGTTACTTCGTCCTTGTGTTTCTAGCTGCTTGCAAAGCTGAGCTAGGCTAGTTGCTCCCACTGAGGCACTGCTAGACTTGAGGTTATGGGCGGTTTTCCATAAAGTTTGGGCATCTTGATTAGTGACTGCTGCGTTAATATTGTGTATGAGCTTAGGGGTTTCTATAAGATAACAGTCTAGCAGTTCTGCAAATGCTACTTCTCCTCCTACCATGTCGCGCAAAGATTGCAGAACTTTAGTATCAATGGTGGCAAGTTTTAAATTGTCAGTTTGAGATTTTGTGGGGTTTTGCCCTTCCCATAGTATATTTTGAAAACTTTTTGTACTTTGCTTGTTTATAGAAGTTAATTTTGAACTAATTCGGGGGCGGCATTTGCTGAGTGCTTGACTTAAGTCCTTAATCTGAACGGGTTTGCTAATGTAGTCGTCCATACCAGCAGCCAGACAGGATTCGCGATCGCCCCGCATTGCATTGGCTGTCATGGCGATAATATAAGGACGAGAACTGATTTCCCATCCCTGACAGATTCTCCGACTTGCTTCCAGTCCATCCATTTCCGGCATGTTGACATCCATTAATATTACGTCGTATGGCTGCTGTTGTAATGCTTTGAGTACTTCTAAACCATTGGCTACTACATCTGCTTGGTAACCGATTTTCTGTAGCATTAACAAAGCAACTTTTTGATTAATGATTGTATCTTCTGCTAGAAGAATCCGCAGTGGCAGTTGCTCTAATGCATGGGAAGTAACTACAGGTGGATGAGGACGAGAGATACTAGCTCGCAATGGCTGATTGCCTAAAGTATGGACTAGAACATCGTAGAGTTGAGATTGTTTGATAGGTTTGCTTAAACAAGTAGCAAATTCCACATCATAGAAGTCTGAGCCATCTGGTTTGCCCAAGGGAGTCAACATGACTAGGGGTATATTTTGATAGCCAGCATGCTTACGGATTTTCCGAGCTAGGGTTAAGCCGTTCATCTTGGGCATCTGCATGTCCACAATGGCAATATCAAACTGCATTCCCTTGTTAAGTAGAGCTAAAGCTTCTTCCCCAGATTTGGCAGTACAAGTTTGCATCTGCCAAAACTCGGCTTGCATCCTCAGTATTTTACGAGTGGTGGGGTTGTTGTCCACAATCAACAAGCGTCTACCAACAAGCTCAGATGTGGAAGTGTAAAATTCACCTGAGTCTTGATTAGCAGCCACTTGGACAGTAATAGTGAAGTAGAAGGTAGAACCACAAGAAGAGTGAGTTGATGAGACTAGCTGTTCACCTTGCCACCTGGGAGAGGGATTACCTCCGACACAACCTTGGCTTTTAACCCAAAGGCTGCCGCCCATCATATCACCTAAGCGTTTGCTAATTACCAGTCCTAGTCCTGTGCCACCATATTGTCGAGTCATAGAAGCATCTGCCTGAGTGAAGGGTTGGAATAACCGCTCCATTTTCTCTGGTGCGATGCCAATGCCTGTGTCTTCAATACTGAATAGAATTTCTGTAAAATTCTCTGCTCTCCTGCTTGCAAGTTGCTGGGCACGCACAGAAAGTACAACTTCTCCCTCTTTGGTGAACTTAATAGCATTGTTGAGAAGGTTCATTAAAACTTGACGCAGACGGGTCAAATCACCAACAATCTGCACGGGTACTTGGGGATAAATCAAATAAGCTAATTCAATATCTTTTTGGGCTGCTTTCGGGGCTAAGAGGTCAATTACTTGCTCTACACAATCTCTCAAATCAAACGGTTGTTTTTCCAGATCTAATTTACCCGACTCTATTTTGGAGAAATCCAGAATGTCGTTGATGATTGTGAGCAAAGCTTCGCCGCTAGTACGCACTGTTTCCACAAAGTCTTGCTGTTGGGGAGTCAGGTCAGTATCCAGTAGCAGTTCGGTCATGCCAATAACGGCATTCATGGGGGTGCGAATTTCATGGCTCATCATTGCTAAAAACTCACTTTTTGCCCGATTTGCGGCTTCTGCCTGGCGTTTTGCCTGTTCTAAGGCAAAGTTTTTCCAGGTGAGTTCTTCTCGTCGCTGAGTTTCTTGCTCTAACAAGTGAGCTTGTACTAGAGCGATGCCTAGTTGAATAGCAACTGCCTCTAGTAATTCAATTTCGTCCGGAGTCCACTGGCGAACATAACTGCACTGGTGTAAGCTAATTGCTCCATTGGGTTGTCCTTGATAGGAAGTGCGGACTGACAGCATGGACTTCAGCTCAATTTCTTGGCAGCTTGGGTCGGTCGCTGGGCGTAAAGCATCAACGCACACATCTGGAGAGGCATAGACGCAAAGCGGTGAGGGGGTCGCAGTCTTGGCAGTTCCCGTCGTTAGCGTAGCGTTAGCGACGTTAGGAGCGTCACCCCCGAACCCACAGGGCTGATCGTGAGACATGGCAGTATCTTGTGCCATCAACTGTTGAATATGGGGATTATCAGTCATAGGAATCTCCATGTTCAGCATGGAGCAGTAACCAGAGACAACATACTCTGCCACTATGGGTATTCGTGGTGTTGGGCTGCTAATATAAGAGTGGATCAAACAGCGACTAACACCAAACGCCCGTCCAATTTGGGTGGCAGCAGTTTCAAAAATTTCTCTGGTGTCGAGACTTTGACGAATTTTCTGAGTGATTTGTTCGAGCAGCAGTGTGCGATGTAATTGTCGTCGCAGTGCCTCCTGTGCCTGTACGCGTTCGGTGATGTCTTTAGTTGAGCCAACCATCCGCACCGGATTGCCCTGTTCATCCCATTGAGCTATGGCATGTACTAGTACCCATTTATAGCTGCCATCATGACAGCGCAGACGATACTCAACAATATAATTAGGTATTTGCCGATTGAGATATTCTTGCCTAATAGCCATTACCCAGTCGTAATCATCAGGATGAATGTGGTTGAACCAATCATCATCGCTAATGAGTTGATGCGCTGGTTCTCCTACCAGTTCAGCCCACTTGGCAGAGTGAAAAGTTTGATTTGTGATGATGTTCCAATCCCAAATTGCATCTTGGTTGGCCTCGATGACTAGTTGCCAACGCTCTTCACTTTCGCGTAGTGCTACTTCCGCGCGTTTGCGTTCTGTAATGTCATGATTCACACCAATGGTAGCAAAAGTTTCACCGTATTCATCTTGCAAGGCTAGTATTGTTGTTTCGCAAATGCCCTCATTCCCATCTTTGCGAATAAAGATTATTTCACCTGACCAGCGTCCTTGCTGACTGATTTCTTCGAGAATTGTGGAAGTTAGTGTTGCGGCTTGTTCGGGTTTATGCAAGATACTAGGAGTTTTACCCAAAACTTCTGCTTTGGTATAGCCAAACATTCTCTCGGCAGCAGAATTCCAGTCAATAATATTTCCTCTCAAATCGGTGATGATTACGCCATCATACATATTTTCAAAGGTGAGGGCTTGGCGACGCAGAGATGCTTCTGCTTGTTTGCGATCGCGCAGTGCGGCTTGGCGATCGCTAATATCTACACAGGAACCAATAAACCCCGCAAAGCTACTATCAGGGTTAAATCGCGGTACTCCAGTATCTAAAATCCAACGATACTCTCCGTCAGCACGACGCAGTTGCAACTCCATCTCAAATGGTTGTCTGGCAGCAAAGGCGCTGAAATAGTTATCTAGGCTGTTTTGCAAGTCTTCGGGATGTATTCCTTCTGCCCAACCATGACCTAGTTCTTGTTCTAGGGTTCGTCCAGTAAAATTTAGCCAAGTTTGATTGAAAAAGGTTCGCAGTGCATTCGTGTCAGAAACCCACAATAATACGGGGGCACTGTCTGCCATAGTGCGAAATCGGGCTTCGCTTTCTTTTAATGCTTCTTCCATTTGTTTGCGGATGGTGATATCAGTATAAGATCCCACCATCCGCACAGCATTTCCTTGTTCATCCCAGAGTGCCTGTCCCCGATCCAGTATCCATTTATAGCTACCGTTTTTACACCGCACTCGATGCTCGCTAATGTAGAAAGGGGTTTTTTTGGCGAAATGATCTCGAATCAGCAAAAGAACCGTTTCCATGTCATCTGGATGAACTCGCTTTGCCCATTCTTCCACATGGTGACAAATTTCGTGTTCTTCATACCCCAAAATATCTTTCCAGCGAGGTGAGAAAAATACTTCCTGTGTTTTGACGTTCCAGTCCCAAATACCATCGTTATTGCCTTGGAGTGCTAGTTGCCAACGCTCCTCTTTTTCTCTCAAGGCTGCTTCTGCAAAAGCGCGATCGCTAATATCATTTTGAATGCCAATGAAGTGGGTTAACTGGCCATTTTCGTCATGAATCGGAGAGATACTCAATTCATTCCAGAATAAGATGCCATCTTTACGGTAGTTACGCAGAATAACTTTGCAACTCTTTCCAGTTTTGATAGCTGAGCGCAGTTCATTGATTATTGGTTGCTGCTGAATATCTGTGCTTTGCAAAAATCGACAGTTATGCCCAATTACTTCAGTAGCACTATAGCCTGTGATTTGTTCAAAGGCAGAGTTGACGTAAATAACTGGATTATTGGCAAGTCTGGCATCGGCAATTACAATTCCATTATTGGTAGCAGCAAGTGCCCTTTCTCTTAATCTCAAGGTTTCTTCAACCAGTTTCAGATCGGTGATGTCAAACATGAACCCCCGTAGTATGCTAGGAGTTCCTGCTTCTTGGACTACACTTACAATGTCTCGCAGCCAAATCACTCGCCCGTCGGCAGCTAACATGCGGTATTCAAATTCGTGATTCTCGCCCCTTGCAATTGCTTCTAAGCAAAACTTCAGAGACTTTTCTCGGTCATGTGGATGCACGCGATCGAGCCAAAAATTTTCCTGATACCATTCTTCAATGGGATAATTTAGCAAGGCTTCTGCTTGCGGCCCGACATAGGTAAATCGCCAAGTTTTTAAGTCTACTTCCCAAGGAATAACTTTGACCGTTTCCAGTAACTGCCGCAGGCGAGTTTCACTGGCACGCAGAGCAATTTCTGTCTGTTCTTGCTCCAAAATCTTTTGAGCTAGCTCTTGATTTATTGCTGCTATCACTTGGTTGCTCAATTTTGTAGCTTGGGCAAAATAGATAGATAAAGTCAGCATCCCAGCAACCAAAAGTCCTGCAACTAATACGACCCTTGGTAAGGGTGAGCGTAAATTTGTTAATAACTCTGGAGTCGGGTAAACCTGTATTCGCCAATTAATTCCATACAAGTCTAAGTTTACTTCTTGCTGCCAAAGAGATTCTGGAGTGCTGAGTGCTTTTCCCCTGCCTCTGTGCCCCCCTGTCCCTCTGCGATGGACACTTTCCTCAACGGGGGGAACCCCCGCACGGAAGTGTCCTCCCCTCTGCCCCTCTACCTCTGGTGAATTATTGCTGTAAATTAATTCTTGATTGTCAAAGACTTTAATTTTGTACCCATATGGTATGTGTACAACTGCATCTAGCAAAGCTTGATGCTGAAAAACTCCTAATATAAATCCATCAAACTTGTTTTCTACAAATACAGGGAGATATGCTAAAAATCCCTTGCCACCTTGGACGAGGTTGATTGTGTGAGTCAAAGTAATTTGATGGCGATCGCGTGCTACTTCTAATGCCGCCCGTCGCCGAGGTTCCTGGCTTAAATCGAGATTTTGAGCAGCTTCGTTCCCGGCTAATGGTACAATCCAGCGTACTCGCAATGATGAGTCAACTCGTTCGATTGCCTGATATCCCTTGTAATCTTTGACATGGTCTGCTGCCTGCGCTTCCCATTGCTTTTGCGGAATGCCGTCATGCAGTTCCCAGTGTCTTTGCATTCGCTCCAATGCCATGATGTGAGAATTCAGTTCGCTGGTTAATTCTGTTTTAATTGCGATCGCCTGCTGTTGAATTAGCTGTTTGATGTCGGTCTTTTCTTCTATTAGTAGTCTCTGCCAAAGTATAACTACCGCGATCGAGACTAAAATACCAACAAAAAATGGCAGCAACACTCGTTTGCTCAAAAGGTTCACAGATCGGAACCGATGATATCTGTGCTGTCTACCCACTGATTCGTCCTCCAGCACTATTAGTAATCATCGTAATAACTGTTACTTGCAAATATTTAAAATAAGTAATTAAAATATCATTTACCATGGGGCAATTACGGAAAAGATTTTTCTAAGCAAAAATTCTCAAATTAGATATAAGCTCTCCTGAATCGATTGATTTGCATAGATTAAAATTTGCCCTAAGCAGCCCAGCTTTTCTGTAAAAGCTAGATTAAATTATATGTAAAAATATAGCAAGAAAGTTTTATATATCTTTAAAGTAGCTATACTTTTTAAACTATTAAATCTATCTATTTATAACCAAATAAATCAAGCAAATATGTTGTTTATAAATATGCATGTTGTTATTAACATGCTGAGTTAGAGCTAAAATAAATAATATATGTGCTGGAAATATATAGCAATGAAAAATTATTCGTTAGAATAAATATCCTTGATACAATTTCACCAAATAAAAGATACAAATAATTTCTGCTCTGCCCCTCTGCTCCCCTGCTTGCCTAAGTGTATCAACCTCAAAGTGAAACGGTATGATTTCTTAAAGAAGTGAAGAATCTGTAAATTGCAATTCTCACAAGTCAAATAGAAGAATCTTAAATAAGTTGTTAGAAAATTCACTCCCCAGCTAACGCTGCCCCAGGCCACTTGCCCGACTGTCAGCAAGGCTGTCCAAAGGAATACCTTGAGAACCGCCAGGACGCAGTGGTCGTCATTACCAACAGAAAAGACAAGGGGGTCACAACAATCTCAAATTCTCACAAATAATTTAGGATTGCTATATAGGACTCATATTTGATTTTTGAAAAAACTCAGTAAAGATCTGTCCCCTTTTTTTCTGTTCCCTATTCCCTCCCTACGCAAGAAATTTCAAGAATCAAATTGGATTGCTATGTCTACAAATGAGTTACTAATTAAATGAGTTTAACCAGTAGAATCTATTTGATTGTTAAGCCATCATATTGATTCACTAGTTTGGAGATGATTGCTAAGGATGAGGAGGCGGAAGCACAAGGGAGCAAGTCACTAGAGGAAAATAGCAGTTGACACCTGACAACTAACTCCGAGACTGAATCATTTGAACTAACTCATAAAAAGGTTGCCAATTATCCTCCTGGAATATTGGTTCCCAAATCGATTCAATGACGGGTCTTAATAACGCTATTTTGGGGTTATTCTCAGCTAAAGTTTTGGCAATGGCATCCAGGCGATCGCGATCAAAATTATTTAAAATCTTATGGTACAGTATGCACCAGTTATCAAAAATTGCTGATGCTCCGGGTACTGGTACAATATCTGAAGAATTCATTACAAATGCTGGCTCGTCTCGCCATTTGGGTGAAAAGGTACAAGCCATCTCATAGAAGAACTGGTGATATCCAACTTGGCTATCTTGTAAAAATTGAATAGTTAGATGTAAAAGTTCATTGGCTTCGGGATACGACAACTCCTCAAAACCCAGTTTTTTTAACATTAAACAGCGGTATTTAGCATGATAATGTTCATTAAAACTTGCTAATCCCACTTCTAGGTCAGCTTTATTAATAATCGTCTTGAGCGGTTCTTGGAGCATTTCTAAATTCAACTGACAAATACTTGGTTGATGGCCGTAACAGTAGCGTCCGTAATAGTCAAAATATGCAGCTGTAAAGTATGGGTCATAAGTAGGAATAAACGCGTAAGGGCCATAGTCAAAACTCTCCCCAGTAATCGACATATTGTCAGTATTGAGGACTGCATGACAAAAACCCGCTGCCATCCACTGTGCTACTAGTTCTGCGACCCGTTTGACTAATTCTGCATAGAATAAAGCATAGTTATCTGGTTCTTTGGCTAAGTGTTGATAGTAATATTCAATTACATGGTCTAACAGCTTTTTGCTTAAATCTGGACGCTGGAGATAGTGCAAGCGTTCAAAAGTACCAAAGCGAATGTGAGAACTGTTCATCCTGACCATGACAGATGAACGGGTAGGCGAAGGTTCATCACCGCGCCAGAGAGATAAACCAGTTTCAATCATGCTTAAGCAGCGGGAAGTGCGAACCCCCAACTGGTGCAGTGCTTCTGCCGCCAGAACTTCTCGCACTCCGCCTTTGAGTGTAAGCATCCCGTCGCCACCACGAGAGTAGGGTGTTCTACCAGAACCTTTCGTGCCAAAGTCGTACAGTTCGCCATTAGTCGCACGTATTTGCCCGTAAAGAAAACCTCTACCATCACCCAAATTAGGATTATATTCACCGAATTGATAGCCGTGGTAACGCAGTGCTAACAATGGTTTACGTCCCTGAAATTTACTAAAAGCGGTGATAAAATGTTCGTCTGCAACTGCTTGAGGGTCTAGTCCTAAATAAGGTAACAGTGCATCATTGCGCCAGCGCAGAATGTGTTGGGGAAATTCCTCTGCTGCAACTTCGTCGTAGTAATCATCACCCA
The DNA here is from genome assembly GCF_034531165.2 of Dendronalium sp. ChiSLP03b. Classification (NCBI taxonomy): domain Bacteria; kingdom Bacillati; phylum Cyanobacteriota; class Cyanophyceae; order Nostocales; family Nostocaceae; genus Dendronalium; species Dendronalium sp. ChiSLP03b. The sequence goes on from NZ_JAVRBR020000098.1 coordinate 45,845, forward strand.
AAGATTCCAAAGCTGGTTCGTAGTTAAGGGTGAGAAGTGGATTGTGAGAATTTTGGTGGTTGGGAGTTTCAGCCAGAGTCATTACGAGCAAAGCTTAATTCATTATTCCCTTCATCCTACCTCTGACAGAAGCAGAGCGCGTGAATTATCAAGTTTCACTTTCGACTGCAAAGAGGTATAAAAAATGCTTTGACAGCGGATTTCAAGTTGGTAAAAACTCCAGCTGGGTCGCCCCTTGCCTGAATATGGTGGCGGTGGACCCCACAAACACAGGTTTGAACGCAAACGCACAAGGATGTCTGCTTTGATATTGGCCGTCTTCAAAACGAAAGGGGCGCAGCCATACTCACTATCCCAAACTGAAATTGGTCTGGTTGGTAAATTCTCACACACTTGTTGTAGTTGCCAAGTTGCTCTCTGTATCGGGTTTTCCCAACTGGTAATTCGTTCATGCCTTAAGGGTAATGCCCAACTACCTGAATCCTCTGGTATCCAAGCAATGGTGCTATTTGGCAGGTGAGGGTAGGTAGTTCTTCTCTCAGCTTCTGCCAAAAGGGGGTCTGTGTTCAATCAGACTCCCCTTTTTTTCTTGTTCATTCCTCATTTAGTCTAAAGTCTAGTCAATCATTGTATTCATATAATAGTTATTATCAACTATCATTGATATATTCAAAAATGCTGGCTAACTTCAAGCCAAATGATAAGTATTTACTTATAGGATTAATCTAATATTTATTTAAGACTTTCTGACTAAAAGTTAACCACTTTAGCTTTAAAACCTGTAAACTAATTTCAATCCAATCGAGAGATACATCGACATCACAGCCAAGTTAAAGTCATCAATTCATCAAAGTTAAGCTCCAGTTACCAGAACTAGCTTTTTTCAATTATAAAGCTAGTTTTGTTGACTAGTTATAACTTTAAATGTTCATTGCTGATGCAAGAAAACAATGTTTTTCTTGCCTTAATTATTGTGCTTACAAAAACTTAAATACCGTTTTTAGGAGATATGATGACAAAATTATTTCATCAATTTTCCCGCCGTAAATTTATCTTAACAGCTGGGGCTTCTGCGGGTACTGTATTCCTCAAAGGCTGTTTGGGCAATCCTCCTGAGAACTTGACTGGTGATAGCACTCAAACGACACCAACAGCTCAGTCAGTTGTTAATATTAGTCCCGAACAAACACCAGAAACTACTACAGTCAAGCTTGGATATATTCCGATTGTAGAAGCGGCTCCTTTAATTATTGCTAAAGAAAAAGGCTTTTTTGCTAAATATGGCATGACAAAAGTTGAGCTTTCTAAGCAAGCTTCTTGGGGTGCGGCTAGAGATAACGTAGAAATTGGTTCTGCGGGTGGTGGTATTGATGGTGGTCAATGGCAAATGCCAATGCCACATTTAATTACAGAAGGTTTAATTACCAAAGGGAATCAAAAAATTCCCATGTATGTATTATGCCAATTAATTACACATGGAAATGGAATTGCGATCGCCAGCAAGCACCAAGGCAAAGGTATCAGTTTACAACTGGCTAGCGCTAAATCTCTGTTCACCGAACTCAAATCCTCAACACCCTTCACCGCAGCATTCACCTTTCCCCACGTTAACCAAGATTTGTGGATTCGCTACTGGTTAGCAGCAGGTGGTTTAGACCCAGATGTAGATGTGAAATTGCTCACAGTACCATCAGCACAAACTGTTGCCAATATGAAAACAGGAACAATGGATGCCTTTAGTACAGGTGACCCCTGGCCTTATCGCCTTGTTCAAGACAAAATTGGCTACGTAGCAGCATTAACCGCAGAAATTTGGAAGAATCATCCTGAAGAATATCTTGCCATGAGAGCTGACTGGGTTGATAAAAATCCTAAAGCAACCAAAGCACTTTTAAAAGGCATTATAGAAGCCCAACAATGGTTAGATAATTTTGACAACCGTAAAGAAGCAGCTGAAATTCTTGCTGGACGAAATTATTTTAATCTTGCGTCACCTGAGATTCTTGCAGATCCATTCCAAGGTAAATATGACATGGGTGATGGTCGCAAAATTGATGATAAATCAATGGCAGCTTTATACTGGAAAGATGAAAAAGGTAATGTTTCTTATCCCTACAAGAGCCATGATTTATGGTTCATAGTGGAAAATGTTCGTTGGGGATTTTTACCCAAAGATTACGTTGCCAATAATGCTGCTAAAGCTAAGGAACTAATTAATAAAGTCAACCGCGAAGATATTTGGAAAGAAGCAGCTAAAGAAGCTGGTATTGCTACTGCTGACATTCCCACAAATACATCCCGTGGTGTAGAAGAGTTTTTTGATGGCACGAAATTCGACCCCGAAAAGCCAGAAGAATATCTCAAGAGTTTGAAAATCAAGAAGGTAAATATTTAATTGGGCATGGGGCATTGGGTATTAAGAGAGAATGACCAATGACTAATGACCAATAAGTAGTGACTAATAACTAACAACAAAAAATTTGAGGAGAACGCCAATTATGACATTAGCCCAAAAGCGCCCTGCAACCCCTAGACTTAATAATGGTTTTATATCTCGTCTGCAAAAGCAATTTCCTGACCTTGTACCACCAATTATTGCCATCATTATTTTTCTCGTTCTCTGGCAATTATTTGCTTGGACTCCCGGCGCAACATTACCAGGGCCGATACAGGTTATACAAGACACTTGGATACTCATTTTCTGGCCATTTTATGACCGGGGTGGTATTGATAAAGGTTTGTTTTGGCAGATTTTAGCTAGTCTGCAACGAGTCGCTATTAGTTATAGTTTAGCGGCAGTTGCAGGTATTGGTTTGGGCATTTTAATTGGTGTGAATAAAACCATGTCCAAAGCTTTAGATCCTATCTTTCAATTACTGCGGACAGTACCTCCTCTAGCTTGGGTGCCAATTTCTTTAGCAGCTTTACGACAAAACGAACCCGCCGCATTATTCGTAATTTTCATTACTGCAATTTGGCCGATTTTAATTAACACTGCTGTCGGTGTTACTCAAATTCCCCAAGATTACAATAACGTCGCCAAAGTTCTACAACTTAGCCGCAAAGAATACTTTACTAATATCTTGATTCCTGCGGCACTACCTTATATTTTCACAGGTTTGAGAATTGCGATCGGTTTAGCTTGGTTAGCGATTATTGCTGCTGAAATCGTCATGTCTGGTATTGTGGGAATTGGCTTCTTTATCTGGGATGCGTATCAAAATAACAACGTTAGCGAAGTGATTTTGGCTCTAGTTTATATCGGTGTCGTTGGCTTACTTCTAGATAAAGCTATGGCTTGGCTGCAAAACAAGATTTTACCAGCAGAATAGAAGTAACGAGCGGTAAAATTCAGAATTCAGGAGTCAGAACTCAGAATTGGAAGTCAAACAGTCTTTGCACCGAGTTACCAAATTTAGGTTCGTAGTTCAATAATTGCAATCCGTTGTAAATTTTTCACCGCTCCTTAAATTAATACGCTTGGGTTAAGGCTTGATTCTAGCAAAGCTTCCTTAAAAAGGAAGAAATATAAGTCTCACTTTTAAAGGAAGCTGGGGAACTCTTCCGAGGCTAAATATCACTAACCCAAGTGTATTTTTCTTGCAGTAGATGCAAACTTTGTTAAAAAAATAATGATAACCATTTAATTATTCAATGATAAATCAAGAAAAAATAACAATAAATATTTTTGATAGCTAGCTTTAGAAATTGGCATTTTACTAATCAAACGTTTCAAGTAAATATAAGAAATAAGCAAACTTGCTCTAGATAATCCCTTGATAGGAGAAACCCAATGGTCGCACTCACACAGCCTACTCAAGTTATTCCCAACACAGGACGTTTAACAATTGAAACTGTTGAAATTGCTCCTGAAACAACTGCTATTCGTTGTCTCGATTGGGATAGAGAACGTTTTGATGTGGAGTTTGGTTTACGGAATGGCACGACCTATAATTCTTTCTTAATTCAAGGAGAAAAAGTAGCTTTAGTTGATACTTCTCACGGCAAGTTTGAGGAGTTATATCTGGAGATAGTGACAGGATTAATTGACCCAACTAAGATAGATTACTTGATTATTAGTCACACCGAGCCAGACCATAGTGGCTTAGTCAAAAATATTTTACAACTAGCTCCTGAGATTACCGTTGTTGGTGCGAAGATAGCGATTCAATTTTTGGGAAATATGATTCACCAGCCTTTTAAATCAAAGCTGGTAAAAAGTGGAGAATTATTAGATTTAGGCGACGGGCATCAATTAGAATTTATTTCGGCTCCTAACTTACATTGGCCCGATACAATCTTGACTTATGACCGCAAAACAGGCACTCTTTATACCTGCGATGTGTTTGGAATGCACTACTGTGATGACCATACTTATGATGAAAATCTCGCCATCATCGAAGAAGATTTTAAATATTACTATGATTGCCTGATGGCTCCTAATGCTCGGTCTGTATTGGCAGCTTTAAAGCGAATTGAAAAGTTAGAAATCAAAACAGTTGCTACAGGACACGGGCCTTTACTAAAAGAGTATATTTCCGAATGGCTGGGACGTTATCAAAATTGGAGTTCAGAACAAGCCAAAACTGAGACACTAGTAGCTTTATTTTACGTTGAAGATTACGGGCATAGCGAGTATTTAGTAAGAGCGATCGCACATGGAATTGCAAAAACAGGTGTGGCAGTAGAATTAGTAGCTTTGAATAATGCTGAGCCTCAAGAAGTCAGAGAATTAGTTGACCAAGCTGCTGGTTTAGTTATTGGAATGCCTCCCCAATCATCAGATGTTCCTCAGGCAGCTTTAAAGACTATCTTAGCTGCTGCTCATAATAAACAAGCCATTGGTTTATTAGAGTCGGGAGGAGGAGAAGACGAACCTGTTTTCCCATTGCGGAATAAGTTTCAAGAATTGGGATTAATTGAAGCCTTTACGCCAATTTTAGTTAAGGAAACTCCCACCAAAGTTACAGAACAATTGTGTGATGAAGCGGGGACAGATATGGGTCAATGGTTGAACCGCGATCGCACAATCAAACAAATCAAATCCATTGATAACGAATTAGAAAAATCCTTGGGGCGGATTAGCACAGGATTGTATATTATCACCGCCAAAAAAGAAGAAGTTCAAAGTGCAATGCTGGCTTCTTGGGTAACGCAAGCAAGTTTGAATCCTTTAGGTGTAGCGATAGCTGTAGCTAAAGATCGGGCAATAGAATCATTGATGCACGTTGGCGATCGCTTTGTTCTAAATATTTTAGAAGAAGGCAGATATCAAGGATTAATGAAACATTTCCTCAAGCGTTTTGCTCCCGGTGCAGACCGCTTTGCCGGCGTCAAAACCTATCCGGCTGCTACCAACGAATCCCCCATTTTAGCCGAAGCCCTGGCTTATCTCGAATGTGAAATTACTAGCCGTATGGATTGTGGCGACCATTGGGTTATTTATAGCACCGTCCAAACTGGAAGAGTCGCCAAAGTCAACGGACTCACCGCTGTCCATCACCGCAAAATTGGCAATCATTACTAAATTTGTCATTGGTCATTGGTCATTAGTCATTGGTCTTTCTCCGCGTCCCCGCGTCTCCGTGTCCCCGCGTCTCCCCCCTCCCCTCCCCACACACAAAGCTATGTATAAACCTGCTCAAGATAGCCCAATTCTCACCTATGAAATCCATCGGAAACGCATCGTAAAAAGCTTGGAATTGATTCAAGATTTGATTGTCGTTTCTCTGTGTCTCGGTTTATTTTGCTTCATGGTAATTCAGGTGAGAGATATGTTTTTCTCTCTGCTTCCTCCACTGGATTTTCATGTTGTTACTGCCGATATTCTCTTTTTACTCATTTTAGTTGAGTTATTTCGACTGCTGATTATTTACTTACAAGAACAACGAATATCTATTGGTGTAGCCGTCGAAGTTTCCATTGTTTCTGCCTTAAGAGAAGTCATTGTTAAAGGAGTTTTAGAAACTAATTGGAGTCAAATTTTAGCCACTTGTGCCTTTTTATTAGTTTTAGGAGTAATACTAGTTGTTCGAGTTTGGCTACCTCCCACCTTTGATGGTATCGACCCCGAACAAGCAATATCTAAACGCTATAAAAATCGATCCAAATCCGAATTAATCGAAAGCAACGGCAACTAGAAAGGAAAGATGGGGTGATGAGGAAATAAGGAAATGGAGAGATTGTTAATTACCAATGCCTCATACCCCATGCCCATACCCAAAGAGAGGTTACTATGTCTGCTAATACTTTAATTACCAGCCGTCCGAGAGACGTGCAGGTTGCTGAAATTGGTAAAGATACGCTGGTTTTGCGATCGCGGACTTGGGAGAGACTAAAATTTGAAGTTGAGTATTCCCGCCAACGCGGAACTACGGCAAATTCTTATCTAATTCAAGCTGATAAAAAAGCTTTAATCGATCCTCCTGGGGAATCTTTTACGGAAATTTATCTCCAAGAATTAGCACAACATCTAGATTTAACTACCTTAGATTACATTGTTCTCGGTCATGTAAATCCGAACCGCAGAGCTACCCTACAAGTATTGTTTTCTCAAGCTACTCAAGCTACTTTAATTTGTTCTCGCCCCGCTGCTAACGCTCTCAAAATTGCTTTTCCAGAATGGGAATCGCGCATTCAAGCTGTGCGCTCAGAGGATACTCTGGATTTAGGACAAGGACATCATCTCACATTTATTACTGTACCTACTCCTCGGTGGGCAGATGGATTGTGTACCTATGATTCTGCTACCAAAATTCTCTATACAGACAAATTTTTTGGCGCTCACATTTGCGAGGATACCCTCTTCGATGAAGACTGGAAACGTTTAGATGCTGAACGTCATTACTATTTTGATTGTCTCCACGCAGCCCAAGCCAAACAAGTCGAAGTTGCTTTAGAAAAGCTTTCAATTTTCCCCGCAAAATGTTATGCTCCTGCCCATGGCCCCATTGTTCGTTACAGCCTCAGCCGATTTAATTTTGATTATCGTCAATGGTGCCAAGGACAAAAATTACAAGAATTGAGTGTTGCTTTACTTTATGCCTCCGCTTATGGAAATACGGCAATTGTAGCTAATGCGATCGCTCAAGGTTTAATTCAAAATGGCGTCAATGTAGAATCCATTAATTGCGAACTCGCAGAACCAACAGAAATTACCCGCATTATTGAAGCTTGCGACGGATTTATTATTGGTTCGCCCACCTTGGGCGGCCATGCACCAACCCAAATTCAAACTGCTTTAGGAATAGTTCTAGCCACAGCAGCGAAAACAAAATTAGCAGGAGTTTTCGGTTCATTTGGCTGGAGTGGAGAAGCAATTGATTTACTTGAAAGTAAGCTCAAAGATGCCAATTATCGTTTAGGATTTGAAACAATTCGAGTCCGTTTTACACCTACATCTGAAATTCTGCAACAGTGTCAAGAAGCGGGCGCTGCCTTTGCCCAAAACTTGAAGAAAACTAAAAAATTGCGGACTGCGCGTCAAGTTGTCACAGAAGCCAAAGTAGATCGCACAGAACAAGCTGTGGGGCGAATTATTGGTTCTTTATGTGTTTTAACAACTCGTGACGAAGAAAGTCACAAAGGGGTTTTAACTTCTTGGGTATCTCAAGCAACTTTTAATCCACCGGGAATTATGATTGCCATTGCTGACGAACAAAATGCAGATTTAATGTGTCATCCCGGCGATCAATTTGTATTGAATATTCTCAAAGAAGGCAGAAATGTCCGCCGCTATTTTTCTCGTAATAGCGTTTTAGGAAACAATCCTTTTATTAATCTCTCCACACAAACTGCTGAGAATGGTTGCCTGATTCTCAGCGAAGCATTGTCCTATTTAGAATGTACCGTACAAAATCAAATGAAATGTGGTGACAGATGGTTAATTTACGCCGTAGTCGATAAAGGAGAAGTATTAGAAACCGATGGCTTAACCGCCCTCGAATATCGTAAATCCGGCAGCTATTATTAACCCTAAAACTTTGCGCTCCTTTGCGCCAACCTCAGCGTTCCTTTGCGTTTAAAACTCAACCCTCAATAGCCAAACTACCATGTCTACATTTGTTGCTGTCGATCGCATTGATAAAGTTTTTGAATTAACCGGTGGTGGTAAATACATTGCCCTCAAAGGAATTGACCTCGAAATTAAAAAAGGAGAATTTGTTTCTTTAATTGGTCACTCCGGTTGCGGCAAATCTACATTATTAAATATGATTGCAGGCTTGGATTTGCCTAGCGAAGGTATTGTCACTCTAGAAGGGCAAAGAATCAGCCAACCTGGCCCCGATAGAATGGTAGTTTTTCAAAACTATTCGCTATTACCTTGGCGGACAGTGAGAGAAAATATCGCCCTAGCGGTAGACTCAGTAATGAAAGGCGTACCCGCAGCCGAACGCAACGCTATTGTCGAAAAACATATAGACATGGTAGGCTTGCGTCCCCATGCTGACAAACAGCCGGGAATGTTATCTGGGGGACAAAAGCAACGTGTAGCGATCGCCCGCGCTTTAGCGATTCGCCCCAAGTTATTATTATTGGATGAACCCTTCGGCGCTTTAGATGCACTCACTCGCGGTAATTTGCAAGAACAACTCATGCAAATCTGCGAAGAAAATGAAGTTACTGCTGTCATGGTTACCCATGATGTAGACGAAGCGGTGCTATTATCTGACAGAATTGTCATGCTCACCAACGGCCCCGAATCGAAAATTGGTGACATTTTAGAAGTAGATATTCCCAGACCCCGCAAGCGCATGGAAGTTGTAGAACATCCCAGCTACTACAGCTTGCGGAGTGAGATGATTTACTTCCTGAATCAGCAAAAACGCATTAAGAAAATTCGCGCCAGAAAAACTGCCGACATTTCCCGTCACGGCTTAGAAAAAGTTAACTTAGAAATCGGCTTTTTACCCCTCACCGCTTGCGCCCCCTTAGCAGTTGCCAAAGAAAAAGGCTTCTTTACCAAACATGGTTTAGATGAAGTTCACCTCGTGCGCGAAAGTAGCTGGCGTGGTATCGTTGACGGCATGACTGGCGGTTATTTGGATGCGGCGCAAATGCCTTCAGGAATGCCCATGTGGCTAACTTTGGGAGGAAACAACAACCAACCTTTCCCCGTTGTCACCGCCCTCACCATGACCCGCAATGGTAACGCCATTACCTTAGCAAAACGCTTTTACGACCAAGGCGTGCAAAGCTTATCAGACTTCAAGAGATATCTGCTGAGTACCCGCGACCAAAGACACACAATGGGAGTAGTGCATCCCGCGTCTATGCACAACTTACTCCTGCGTTACTGGCTAGCCGCTGGTGGAGTAGACCCCGACGGCGATGTAGACATGAAGACCATTCCCCCAGCCCAGATGGTTGCTGACTTGCAAGCCGGAAGCATTGATGGTTACTGTGTCGGCGAACCTTGGAACTATCGCGCCGCTGCCGAAAATGTCGGCTTTACAATCGCTACCGACTTGGAAGTTTGGCTAGGACACCCCGGTAAAGTTCTGGGAGTGCGGGAAGACTGGGCAGAAACTTATCCCAATACCCACATTGCCTTAACCAAAGCGTTGCTAGAAGCTTGTCAATACTGTGCAAATCCCGACAATGCGCTAGAAATTCGGCAAATTTTAGCAGGGCGAGAGTATGTCAGCACCGATTTAGAATACATCCAACTCGAAGATCCAGACAGCCTCACCTGCGACATCAACCATCCCCTGCGAGACTACGCCCACCACCAGTTTTATTCCGAGTCTGCCATTAACCGCCCCAGCCGCACCGAACAAATTTGGATTATGAGTCAATTAGCGCGTTGGGGTGACACTCCCTTCCCCAGAAATTGGGTGGAAGTTGTCGAACGCGTCTGTCGAGTCCGAGTTTTCAGCACAGCCGCACGGGAATTAGGCTTAGATATTAGCTACATCCGCCAACCCATCCAACTGTTCGATGGTACTCCCTTCAACGCCGACGACCCAATTGCCTATCTCAACAGCTTGAAAATTAAACGTGATTTTTCAGTTGCCGAAGTTATTCTTGATGCGCCAAGAAGAAAACTCGCCTCATAAAACAATGGTGAGAGAAAGAGGCAGTGGAAGAAGTAGGACATTACCCACAATTCTTTGAACTCCATTAATGAACCTCTGAACTCCATTCGCAACTCAAGACTTACGCAAAACGATCGAAAAACGAACCGCAAAGGACGCAAAGAACGCAAAGAAATAAAAATTTCAGAGAGTTTTTGCCTAAGTGCTAAAGTCTTTGAACCTTACCACTCCCTAATCCCCAATACCCAATAACCAAATCACCATGCAAAACCGCAACTCAACAGTTACCGACCTCAGAAAGCCATTAGGAAATACAGCCACCACCCGCCAGCCCTTTTTAGAAATCAAAGACGTTACCAAAGTCTATCCCACAAAAAAAGGCCCTTTCACCGTACTCGATGGCGTTAACCTCAACGTCGAACAAGGCGAGTTTATTTGTGTCATCGGTCACTCTGGCTGCGGTAAATCCACGCTATTAAACATGGTATCCGGTTTTAACTTTCCCACCTCCGGGCAAGTATTACTGGAAGGACAGCCCATTACCAAACCAGGCCCAGACAGAATGGTTGTCTTCCAAAACTATGCCTTGCTACCGTGGCGGACTGCTTTTGAAAATATTTACTTAGCTGTGAACGCCGTTTATCCCAATAAACCACAAGCTGAAAAAAGAGCGATCGTGCGCGATCATTTAGCAATGGTGGGACTGGCTGATGCGATGGAAAAGAAACCAATGCAAATGTCCGGCGGTATGAGACAAAGAGTTTCCATCGCCCGTGCTTTGGCAATTCGCCCCAAAGTCTTAATTTTAGACGAACCTTTCGGGGCGTTAGACGCCATCACCAAAGAAGAGTTACAAGAAGAACTGCTGAAAATTTGGAATGAAAATCGCTGTACAGTGTTGATGATTACCCACGACATTGATGAAGCGCTATTTTTAGCAGACAAATTGGTGATGATGACCAACGGGCCACATGCAAAGATTGGTGAAGTCATGGAAATACCCTTTGCGCGTCCCCGCGATCGCGCCCGCATCATGGAAGATCCACAATATTACCAACTGCGTAACTATGCCCTAGACTTTCTCTTTAACCGCTTTGCCCACGATGATGTTGGCTAGCTGCTTTTCTTTACACGACGAAGATTAGCAACAAGGTAAAAGGTAAAAAGGCAAAAACTTGCCTCTGACTTTTTACCTTTTTTACATTAATATCTATAAAAAATAAGTTGTGACAAATATAACCTTTAGAGTTATGGACAATCTTAAATCTGCCACATCAGGGGTTGACATAAAAAATTGCTATCTTTACAAATAAAAATTAAATATTGTAACTATTAGTCATATGTTGACTTATTCTATCTACAGATTTATACCTATGCCAATCAAACAACCGATCTTTAATTTGCCATATAATATTAAATGAAGCTTTATGTTAAAGATAAAAATATCTAAACTACAACAATATTGTGGGTAATTTTTTATTTTCTGAGTATCAAAAATACATACTTACGTAAATATAAACCAGTGAAAACAAAACTTGAAAAATAGGAAAAATTATGAAATAACGCTCGTTGGATAACAAAATTATTGGTAGATCTCATAACAGTCTCAGTAATGTGGATTAAATAAAGTACTAAACTTTTGTTTAGTATTAGCGTGACAGAGCTAAAATTGTGCGTTAGCAAATTCTTGTAGGAAGGGCATCTAGCCCTTCCAGTGAGGCCAAAATGCCCACACAAAAAGAAAATTCATTGCAAGATTTTAGTCCGGTCACACTACTACAAAAGTTGTAGGTTATTAAATCCGCGTTCCTAAACACTATATTATTGATTCAACTGTAAGCAGAGTATATGGACGCGGAAAATTGGACATCTAGACTACAAAGGGCACTACCTGTTAGTTCCCGCGCGCTGCTTTTAGTAAATCGTCACGCCCGCCAAGGACAACAAAGTCTGTTGGAAGCGATTCATTGTCTTGAGCAACTCGGCTTTGATTTGATTGAAGAATCAACAGAACACCCCAAACATCTTTCTGAAGTTATACTTCGCCATCAGCACGAAATTGACTTGGTAATTGTTGGTGGTGGCGATGGTACTCTCAATGCCGCAGTAGATGCTTTAGTTGAAACTCAGTTACCTTTAGGTATCTTACCTTTAGGAACTGCCAACGACTTGGCAAGAACTTTAGGAATTCCCAAATCTTTAAATGAAGCTTGCAAAGTTATTGCCTATGGCGAACTGCGACGCATTGACTTAGGGTTGGTGAATGACAAGTACTTTTTTAACGTTGCTAGTTTAGGGCTGAGTGTAAAAATTACTCAGCGACTTACTAAAGAAGTTAAACGTCGCTGGGGAATATTTGCTTACGCTGCGACTGCATTGCAAGTAATTTGGGAATCTCGGCCATTTAGTGCAGAAATTCGGATTAATGGTAAATCATATCGTGTCAAAACCGTACAAATTGCTGTAGGCAATGGTCGTTATTATGGTGGTGGAATGGCAGTAGCTCCTGATGCAACAATCGACGATCAAAGATTAGATCTCTATAGTTTAGAAATAGAAAACTGGTGGCAAATCATACCTTTACTGCCTGCAATGCGACAAGGACGACATATTGAGTGGCGGAGCGTACGCGCCCTTCAGGGACAGGAAATAGAGGTTTCTACCCGCAAACCGCGCCCTATAAATACCGATGGTGAAATTACAACCTATACCCCCGCCCATTTCCGTGTGATTCCCAAGGCTGTAACTGTTTTGATGCCACCAATTGAAACGTTTTGAGCATTAGATTTGAATTTGTAACTCATACCAATTTTGGATTTTGCGAAAAGTTAAGCCAGTCGTGTGGGCGGGTTTCCCACGCCACTGCCTTGCGGGGGGAACCCCCGCAAGGCAGTGGCTCGACTTGAACAAACTGGCGTTTAAGGAGCGAGACCCTCCTTAGCAAACTTTTCAAAACAGATTTGGGATTAAATTGCAAAAAATAAGTAGCCGTCATGAACTACATACACCAGGACAGATGAAAAAACTTTCTTTCCTTCTGCCTTCTGCCATCTGCCCTCTGCCTTTTTCAAGTCAGATCGGCGCAAATAAATATAATATGTTCTGTCATTGCGAGGAACGAAGCAATCCCAGTCTTTGCGATTGCTACTCTGCGAGAAAGCTTTGCCTACGTCGTTCTTCCTCTCTAGGAGACGCTACGCGAACGCAATGACATCTTAACATTTAATTAACGTGAGTTCGACGGATTTAAAAACCCCTCTCCAAACCTCTCCCCTAAAAGGGCTACGGTGTACACACAAGTATGCCCAGAGCGAGTTTCCAGCCAAAAAAGGTGGATTCAAACAGATCTAGTCCGCGAACCAAAGTAGTAATACCAGGAGGTTTCTGAGACTTGTAACCAGACCAACCACCAATTC
>NZ_JAVRBR020000099.1:0-6857 GCF_034531165.2 Dendronalium sp. ChiSLP03b
CGTTTTGTTCCTAAAACCCTGGTTTTAGGGTGTAAGGGTGTGGGGGTGTAAGGGTGTAGGGGTAGAAGAAATGATGATTAGAGCGTTAGTTTTATAGTCATTACTCATTGCTTGATTAAAAACCTACACTTGTGAGGGGGAAGTAGGGGGAGCAGAGGGGCACAAGAGCAGGGGAGAATAACACCAACCACTGACCAATTACCAATTACCAATCCCCAATTACTACTGACAACTGACTATTGACTAATTTGTTGTTCTTCTGCTACTCGTTTGAGGCGGCGTAGTTGGGCTTGCATATCTTCTTTAGTCCAAGCTGCGGCAAAGGTGTCGAAACCCCAACTAACTAGCGGGTTGGGAATATCGAACTCAAAGCGGTTCAAGAGGCGCGTTCCCTGTTCTATTGGTTGACATTCCCAGCGATCGCGTCCTTGGAAAAATCCCTGAAATTCCCAGACTACTAAACCTGGTTTTCGTTCTACCACGACGCTGTTGAGGGTGGGTTTAACAAAAGGAATTTGAATCACAAATTGACTTTGACTACCGACATCAGTACTCCAGGCTTCGCCCACAGGTTCGCAACGTAGTACGGGGTTTAGCCAGCGATGCATGAGAGCTAAATCGGTAATACAGCGCTCCACCAGCGTAGCTGTGGCATTAATTTGAATCGATTGTTCAAAAGCTTGGGACATTCTCTTTCATGCAGTTGCTGCACTTAGATTACCTCAAAATTAGGTACTGGGGACAAGGGGGAGCAGGCGGGAATAACAACTGACAATTGAAATTACTTAAATTAATGTATATAAAGATACTAAAACTTATCAATAACTCATTGTTTTGAGAGTATTGATTGCTAAAAAGAGAAATTACTTTACAAAGTAAAAAATTACTCTTGCTATCAATACCATATAAGTTTTTACTGTTAAATGTATATTCAAAACACTAGTGAAGTTACTGGGGTACGGAATTGTTCTGAGCAAACCACCCTACAAGCATCGCAAGTGTTTTTAGCGAATACTTAAGCTTAATTCCGGAAAACCATGAACACAACTTGGCAAGGAATAACCCAGTTGATAGACATTGGTTTGTCGATGAGGTTACAGCAATTTTTGGCACAATCGCCAAGCCTGACACTGGATCAACAAAGAGTTAATCAAGGAATTGCCGATGTGCAAGGAATTGTTCAACAGTTGATTGCATTTATACCCCGGTTACTAGGGGTAGTGGCAATTTTGTTAATTGGTTGGCTAATTGCAGCGATCGCAGAGGCGGTGACGCGCGGAATCCTCAATCGCACAAACATAGATAACCGTATTGCCGCAGGGGTGACGGGACGCGAGGATGTTCCCCAGGTGGAGAAATTAGTCTCCAAGTTGGTATTTTGGAGCATCATCTTACTAACGGTAGTAGCTGTTTTACAGGCTCTAGGGCTAGAGGTAGCCTCTCGCCCGCTCAATAATTTTCTCGACCAACTCATTGGCTTTTTGCCAAAGATAGTTGGTGCAGGAATTCTTTTGACTGTTGCTTGGTTAATAGCAACTATTGTCAAGATTGTGACAGTACGTGGGCTACAAGCCTTGAGGCTGGATGAGCGTTTAAATCAAGAAACCCAAGACGATAACATCAGCCTCGATCGCTTGTCTTTGAGTGAGACAATTGGCAATGCCCTCTATTGGTTCATCTTTTTACTTTTTCTTGCCCCGGTTCTGGATACTCTGGGGCTAAGGCAGGCACTACAACCAGTACAAGCCTTAATTACAGAGATTCTGTCAATTCTGCCAAACATCCTGGCGGCGACGCTAATTGCAGTAGTCGGTTGGTTCTTGGCTAATGTGGTGCGGCGGATTGTTAGCAACTTGTTGGCGACAACGGGCATCGACCATTTGGGTACGAGGTTTGGACTGTCTTCATCTGCGGGAGTACAATCTTTATCAAGTATCATAGCCACGATTGTCTATATTTTGATTTTGATTCCTGTAGCGATCGCAGCTCTGAATGCGTTGAGAATTGAAGCAATTTCCGTGCCTGCGATCGCAATGTTGCAGCAGATCCTCAATGCCCTGCCTGCAATCTTTACAGCTATCGGAATTTTGATTTTTGCCTACTTCCTGGGACGATTTGTAGCAGATTTAGTCACCAGTATTCTCACCAATTTAGGCTTTAACAACATTTTCTCTGTTTTGGGTCTGCCAACACCCACCAGACGAATTGTCATTCCAGCAGAACCAACAGCAGCACCTACTGCTACCCGCACTCCATCAGAAATTGCTGGCATTGTCGTTTTAGTTGGCATCTTGCTGTTTGCAACGGTTGCAGCAGTTAATATCCTGAATATTCCAGCCCTAACAGCATTGGTATCTGGTATTTTAGTGATATTCGGGCGGATTTTAGCGGGATTGATAGTATTTGCTATTGGTTTATTCTTGGCAAATCTAGCATTTAACATTATTACCAGTTCTGCTAATCCTCAAGCGCGGATTTTGGGACAGGTAGCACGGATTGCCATCATTGCCTTAGTTTCTGCAATGGCACTGCAACAAATTGGAGTTGCCAGTGATATTGTGAATTTAGCCTTTGGACTTTTACTAGGTGCGATCGCTGTTGCTATTGCTCTAGCTTTTGGTCTAGGCGGTCGCGATATTGCCCGAGAGCAAGTCCAAGAATGGCTTAACTCTTTTAAAGGTAGAGGATAACTCAAGTCTTCATCTTGAAAAGAGCCGCACTTTAACTAAAAGTTAGAAATTGCGGATGCGATCGTTCCCAGGCTCCTGTCTGGGAATGCATAATCTAGGTTAAATGCAAACATCATTCATTTGCATTGTTCGCGCAATGGAACCGAACTAGACTGGTTGCTTAACCCAGAAGATGAAAGTGTCCTAGGGGTATTTCCTAGTCAGCGAGTAGAATTATACGAAGGTGCTGATAAATTACTTATACTTGAAAGTATAGAGTTAGAACTAACAGTAGAACAAATTTTTACTTGGCTGATGTCATAAAAAAGCGATCGCTCTAAAATTGGACGATCGCTTTTCACTTCAATCTCAAATCATTAGTTTAGAACAGATTGCAGCAATGGTTTATCTTCTGATAACTTACCCGAGCGCAACCATTCTGCCATTTCCTCTGGTACTCTCGCTCTGATGAGGCGATCGCGCAATTGCGAACCTTCGAGGATTTCTTTTTCCAACAGTGCTTGTGCGGTTTCCTCTAGCAAGTCGCGGTTAGTTTGCAGAATGCTCAAGGCGATATGATGAGCATTATCCACTATCTGCTTAACTTCCCGATCAATTTCTTCAGCCACTTTCGGACTAATAGAACGGCGCGGGTTGCCGTAACCTTCGATAAACTGCTGTTGAATCTTCTCAAACGCCACTGGTCCCAGTTTATCGCTCATTCCGTACAGAGTAATATAGCGTTCCGCCAAATCTGTAGCTTTTTGAATGTCATCAGAAGCACCAGTAGAAACTTTACCAAAGATGATTTCCTCTGCGGAACGTCCACCCAATAAGGTAGCAATCCGACCGCGAATTTCATCTTCGACCATTAAGAAACGGTCTTCTTCAGGCATCTGAATTGTGTAACCTAAAGCACCTACACCACGAGGCACAACGGAGATTTTTTCGACTTTACCAGCACCAGGCATCAACGCACCGATAATGGCGTGACCAACTTCGTGATATGCTACGGTCTTTTTCTCAGTTTCATTAAGTACGCGAGAGCGTTTTTCTAAGCCAGCCACCAAGCGCTCGATCGCTTCATTGAAATCTGCCGTCATTACAGCTTGACGATTTTGCCGTGCTGCCAACAGTGCGGCTTCATTCACGAGGTTGGCTAAATCTGCCCCAGCAAAACCTGGAGTTCTGATAGCAATAGCGCCCAAATCGACATCATCAGCTAATTTGACATTTCTAGCATGAACTTTGAGAATCGCTTCACGACCGATTTTATCAGGGCGATCGACTACAACTAGGCGGTCAAATCGACCGGGACGGCGTAAAGCTGGGTCGAGAACTTCGGGACGGTTGGTAGCGGCGATAATAATTACACCTGTATTGGCATCAAAGCCATCCATTTCGGTGAGTAACTGGTTGAGAGTTTGTTCGCGCTCATCGTTACCACCGACGAACCCACCAGCACCACCGCGAGATTTACCCAGTGCGTCTAATTCATCGATAAAGACAATACAAGGTGCTTGTTGTTTGGCTTGTTCAAACAAATCGCGGACTCGTGCAGCACCCACACCCACGAACAGTTCAATAAATTCTGAACCAGAGATGCTGAAGAAAGGAACGGCAGCTTCACCAGCGATCGCTTTTGCCAGCAGGGTTTTACCTGTTCCTGGAGGGCCTACCAACAAAGCACCTTTGGGAATTTTCGCCCCCAGTGCCGTGTATTTAGATGCATTTTTGAGAAAATCAACAATCTCTTCTAGTTCAGCTTTGGCTTCATCTACACCAGCCACATCTGTGAATTTAACACCAGTGCTGCCTTCAGAGTAGATGCGCGCTTTGCTTTTACCTACTGTTAATGCAGCCGGGCCACCACCCTGACGATTAATTAAAAAGCCCCAAATACCAAAGAAAATTAACGGTGGAGCAATCCAGCTGAGTAAAGTGCCAATCCAGCCATTTTGGTCTGGTGGTGGTGCAGCAAACTCAACATTATGTTCGCGGAGAATCTTCGGTAAATCTAGATCGATGGCTACTGGTGTCGTGGCAAATACCTGTTCGACAGTCTTGCCATCTGGAGTTTCGGTTTTGATGGCATATTGGATGCGATCGCCACCCACAATCGCCTTATCTACTTTACCTGCTTGTACTTGAGCGATAAATTCGCTATAGGGAACCTGCGACAGTCGCGGCCCAAAAAAACTAGGAACAATAAAGTTAAGCAGTAATAGAAGAGTTAACAAAATCAGTAAACTACCACCAAACTGCCGTACCTTCGGCGGTTTGATTTGTCTTTTGTTATTAGTTTCAACAGGCATTTTGATGTACCCTCAATTAAATTTGTAGAGACGCTATTCATCGCGTCTATCTGTCTGTTAGAAATTAATAAAGCTTTGCATCTGTAGGTCTATTCTAAAAACTAGACAGTGCAGCACAATTTCGTGTACACCCCCCAGAAAAATGTGTATTGCCGTACAAGACTTAGATTTTTCACATCATGTAACGATTCGTAGCGCCTTCTTTGCCTTCCTCTGCGCTTACCTCCGCAGTCAATGATGGACAAACTCAAAGCATTAGACAATTACCCTGAATTCGTCAGGCAATGTATTCAAGATGGACTAGACAAACTTGATCAATCAGATAGTTAAATGAAAGGGAACAGGGAACAAGAAGGGGGGAAACTAGGCGTAGGTTGGGTTGAGGAACGAAACCCAACATTATCAAGGGCAGGCAAGATGCCTACCGCACAATCAATAATTTTGTTTAATTAAATATTGAAAATACTACGTAGTTTGAGTTTTTTCATTAGATGTTTCATCTGCAACTGCTTTTGAGCGGGTTGCCCTAATTTTACGGATGCGATCGCTTTTGCGAACAGCACCCGCCATTTCATATTCACGGCTGTCTTTACCGTATTTAAAAGCAACTCCTATCAGCATTTTTTCTGTAAGGTCGGCTAAAGTCTTTTGTAATTCAGCCATCTCAGTTTTAGAAGAATCAATCACGGATAAAGCGGTATTATAAGCATCTATCTTCATCCGGTATCGCTCAATTAGCTGTGTTAAATTTTGCAAGTTACGAGCATCTCCAAAATCCATACTGGGATCGATTGCTTTAAGTCCAGCAACTCTCAATTCAGCTTTTTCTAAAGCTCGGTATGTGCGCTTTTGATAGGGCATAAGTTTTTCTTTTGATTGTGTTATACAGCTAGCTTGCCTTATTACATCTGCATTTTAGTTCAGTAATTATCTCAAAAATTAGTAGTAAATAAAACAATAAAATCAGTATTTAACGCAAAAAAGGGGTGTTAGTTGATAAAACAGGAGTGTTAGTTGATGAAACAGGGGTGTTAGTTGATGAAACAGGAGTGTTAGTTGATGAAACAGGGGTGTTAGTTGATGAAATAAGAGTCTTTTACCAATTTCTCTTAGTCCTCAGTCCCTAATTTAGAACAAAAGCGGTGTATTAATAAGTAAATAGGATTCACATAGTCAAAGTAGCATATGGAACCTTTAACTACTGCGGCGATCGCTGTTGGCTCTATACTTGCCACCAAAGCCTTAGAAAAAACGGGCGAACAGATAGGCGAAACTCTCTGGAATAAAACTGGTCAGTTTCTTGTGACGCTCAAAAAACAATCTCCCCATACTGTAACTGCGATCGAGCAAGCCCCAGAACAACCACTCGATTATGGCAAAGCTGTGGTGGAGGTAGAATCTGCGGCTAAAGCTAACCCTGAAGTGGCTGAAGCTGCACAAGAATTGGCACAAGCAGCTAAAGCCGAACCAAATCCTAAACTTGCTGAAATTTTGGCTATGCCTAATTTAGAGAAATTGGCAGACAAAATTGGTCAGGTAGTAATGCCAGGTGGAACAGGAAATATCCAAAATATGTCTTTTTAATCTAATAACTTGCAGCATTCTCGGTTATACCAATTCTCTAAAATTCGCATTACCCCCCTTAATCCCCCCTTGGAAAGCTACCGTGTACACGCAAGTCGAGTTTCTTTTTAAATCCCGGACATTACCCCCCTTAATCCCCCCTTGGAAAGGCTACGGTGTACACACAAGTATGCCCAGAGCGAGTTTCCAGCCAAAAAAGGTGGATTCAAACAGATCTAGTCCGCGAACCAAAGTAGTAATACCAGGAGGTTTCTGAGACTTGTAACCAGACCAACCACCAATTCGAGCA